>CBFGVE010000550.1:0-1545 GCA_965651915.1 uncultured bacterium | reverse complement strand
ACTACAGTCTCGACGGCTCTATTCCCTCACCACAGAACCTCGGCGGCGTGACCTACACCTACAAGAACCAGTACCCCCGCGATCCCGGCGACCCCGTCGGCCCCCTGCTCCAAGGCAGCTACGAATCCCTCCTCTACAACGCGCCCATCACTATCACCAACCGCTCCTCCGAGCCCGACAAGCTCACCCAGTTCTCCAGCACCTACGATGCCGACCCCTCCTACTACCAACCCACCAATCCCTCCTTCAAAGGTACCGTGGTGCGCGCCATCGCCGTCAAAGAAGGCGCCCTGCCCAGCCCCATTGCCACCCGCACCTTCTTCATCACTCCGGAGGGGTCGAGCCGCTATTCCCTTCCCGTCATATCCCTCGCCATCCAGGAAAACCACCTGTTCGGGTACCCAAGCGGGCTCTACACCGCGGGCACCGATTTCGACGCCTGGAGGCAAAGCAAACCTAACGACGCCATCTACCCCCGTGCGGGCGCAAATTACCATCGCTCCACCGAATGGCCCCTGCATTTTGAACTAATCGACAGCAGCGGAACGGCCTCGCTCAGTCAAAACCTGGGTTTTCGAATCCATGGGGGCAGCAGCCGCAGCTTTCCCCAGAAAACATTCCGGCTATACGCCAGCCACGACTACGACACCGAGGAGATGCTCCTATATGATTTCTTCCCCGGACTAACCAATCGAGTCCATGGGAGCGCCATCACCTCGTTTCGCCGCCTCCTCCTGCGCAACTCGGGCAACGACCACAACACCTCTCGGATTCGCGACGCCTTTGTCCAGCAACTCCTCAAGCCCATGGACGTGGACAGCCAAGCTCACAGACCAGCCGTGCACTTCATCAACGGCGAGTACTGGGGCCTGATCAACATTCGCGAACGCTATGATCGGTACTATATAGCCTCCCACTACGGCATCGATCCCGAGGACGTTTCCATGCTCGCCAACAACGCAGAGCTGGAGGAGGGCAGCCTGGCCATGCGCCAAGAGTGGCTCGATCTGAGAACCTTCATCGCAACCTCCGATCTCTCCAACCCCACCAATCAGGTCCATGTTGAAGAACGCATGGATATCGAAAATTTTCTACTCTACCACCTCGGCCACATCTACGGCTCCACATCGGACTGGCCGCACAACAATATTCGCTATTGGCGAAAAATTATTCCAGATTCTTCGGCGGCTCCCTCGTCCCGCCACGATGGCCGATGGCGCTGGATGAATTTCGATTTCGACGCCGCCTTTCGCACCGGAATGATTTCCCGCAACGCCCTCGTAGAGGCCACCAAACCCGGCGGGCGAAACGGCGACCAAGACTGGTCGACCGTAATCCTGCGTACCTTCCTCGACACCCCCGGCTTGCGCGAGCGGTTCATTAACCTCGCTGCCGACCACATGAACTCAACGCTCCACCCCCATGAGGTGGCTCGGGTTGCGACCATGCTGCACCAGCCTATTTCCTCTGACCTGCCCGAGCATGAGTTGCGCTGGCCCCACACCCTGAACACATCGGCCAGTCCCCTGATCAGTTTCGGCAACC
>CBFGVE010000549.1:0-1552 GCA_965651915.1 uncultured bacterium | reverse complement strand
TCGTTGGCGAGGTGCACGTAGTCGAGGGCGCGGTTGATGAGGTGCTGAAAATGGCGGCGATTGGGCTGTAGGGAGTGTGCGGCGTAGACCCCCATGTCCTCGGCCTGGAGGAAGGGGTCGGAGCGGGGTTCGCCGAGGGCGATGATGGTGACGGATGGAAGGTTCTTCTGGATCTCGCCGAGCAGTCCCAGGGCGTTCTTCATCCGCAGATCGACCAGCAGGAGGATGGCGCCCGCCTGTTCGAGCATGACCCGCAGGCGATCCTCTTCCTGGATGGTTCGCACCGCGCTGACCGAGCCCAGGTAGGACTGGATGCGCTGGATGACTTCTGGATCTTCGGTGTAGAGGATGGATGGCGGTAGAAGACTCATGCGGGAATCCCTTCGTGGCAAAGCGGGATGTCGATCTCAAAACGGGTGCCCAGGCCCACCTGGCTTTCCACATCGACGCTGCCCTGATGCTCCATGATGATGCCGTGGGCCACGGCGAGCCCCATACCGGTGCCGTTGCTCTTGGTGGTGAAGAAGGGGTCGAAAATGTGGGCCACGTGGTCGGGCGCGATGCCGCATCCGGTATCCTCGATGGTCAGGCGGAAGGTCCGGGCGTCGGGGCGGGGTTGCATCCAGCGGGGCTTGCTGGTCCGGGGGCTGGCGACGCTGGTGCGAATGCTGAGGGTTCCGCCTTGCTCCATGGAGTCGATGGCGTTGAGCAGGAAGTTAACCAGGGCCTGTTCGATCTGGTCGGCGTCGCCCATGACCAGGTCTTCCTCGGCGAGGAGCTGCTGCTCCATGCGCAGGCCCTTGGTCTTGAGCTGCTGTTCGATGAGGCGGAGGGTGTGGTGGACGACCTGGTTGAGCGGGGTGGGGCGCAGGTCCGGCTTCGAGGGCCGGGCGAATTTCAGGAGCTGGTTCACGATGCTGTCGATGCGGCGTACCTCGTGCCCGACCAGCTCGTGGAACTTGTCGCGGAACTCGTCATCCTCATAGCGCATGGGGAGCAAATCGGTGAAGGTCTTGATTGTGACCAGGGGATTCTTGATTTCGTGGGCCATGCCGGCGGAGAGCGTACCGAGGCTGGCCAGCCGGTCGGTGCGGCGGACCTGCTGCTCCAGCTTCTTGATCTTGCTGAGATCGCTGAAAACGATGAGGGCGCCGAGGGTGTTGCCGCCGTGGCCGAGAAAGGCCGAACTGCCTACCCGCAGGGGGATCGTCTCCCCGTCGGGGTCGAGCAGGCTGATCTCCTGGTCACGGGCCCCGCTGGTTCCGGAGAAGGTACGTTCGAGCAATTCGCGCAGCGGAGCGGGGAGCAGCTTTAGTGGGCGGTTGAGCACCTGCTCCGGCGCGAGCCCCACGATGCGCTGGGCTTCCCGGTTGTAGACGTTGATTATTTGGCCGGCGTTCACCGCGATCACCCCGCTCACCAGGTTGTCGACCAGGATTTCGTTATAGATTTTACTCTCCTGCACCTGGGTATAGAGCTGGGCGTTTTCGACCGCTACCGCGAGCTGGTTGGCGAGCAGCGGGAGAACTTGCTGCTGGGTTGAACCATAAAT
>CBFGVE010000548.1:0-1554 GCA_965651915.1 uncultured bacterium | reverse complement strand
GGATTGCAGCGTAGGGAAGCCATTTCTCATCCTGGGCCTTCCCTGCTCGATCCCGGTTGCTCGACTGCCTAGGGTCGCAAAGCCGGTCGCTCCTGCCTGGCATAGAAGGTTCTACCTGTAGCTCCGCCCTCACGCTCCCGGAATCGTTTCCCGGTTTCCCAAGCCACGCTCAATCCTGGTTCCCGGGGGTGTCCAGGGCTTGGATAAGCAGGCTGTAACATTGTCCAATGCTTGGAACATAATTTTGCGGGCATTTGCGTTGACTTTGCATTTTGCGTGCCTAGACTGCGGGCTTTCGCAACTTCCAGCCCGGAGTTTTGTTCCCCATGAAGAAGAGCGCACCGTCCACCCGCAAAGCCTCCACGTTGGCCAGGCCTGTTCAGCCCGATACCGAATGGTTCGTAGAGTCTCGTCTTGGCATGTTCATTCACTGGGGACTCTACAGCCTCCCCGCCCGCCACGAGTGGATCATGAACATGGAGCGTCTGCGCGAGGAGGACTACCAGCCGTTCTTCGATCATTTCGACCCCGACCTGTACGACCCAGCCGAGTGGGCGCGCATGGCGCGCGAGGCCGGCATGAAGTATATGGTGATCACCGCCAAGCACCACGAGGGGTTCTGCCTGTGGAACAGCAAGCACACCAACTGGAAGTCAGCGAAAACCCCCTATGGCCGCGATGTGCTGAAGCCGATGGTCGAGGCCTTCCGCAAGGAAGGGTTGCGCATTGGGTTCTACTACTCGCTTATCGACTGGAAGCATCCCGAGTTCACGGTGGACCGAGTCCACCCGCGGCGCGACGACAAGGAGTTCCAGGAGGCGAACAAGCACCGCGATATGCGGAAGTATGCCAAGTACATGCGTGACCAGGTTACCGAGCTGCTAACCCAGTTTGGCAAAATCGATCTGATGTGGTTCGATTTTTCGTATCCCGGCGAGCGCGGCAAGGGGCACGAGGACTGGGAATCCGAGAAGCTGCTAGCCCTCGTCCGCAAGCTCCAGCCGGGCATCATGGTCAACAACCGGCTCGATCTGCCCGGCGATCCCGACTTCCTCACCCCCGAGCAGTACCAGCCATTGGAGATGCTGAAGGATTCCAGCGGCCATCCCATTGTGTGGGAAGGCTGCCAGACCTTCTCGGGCTCGTGGGGCTACCACCGCGACGAGTCTTCCTGGAAGAGTGTGCGCCAGTTGCTGTGGATGCTGATCGACGGCGTGAGCAAGAACGGCAACCTGCTCCTCAACGTGGGACCGAACGGCCGGGGAGAATTCGACTACCGCGCCAAGGACCGGCTCAAGGGAATGGCCGAGTGGATGCGCGTGCACCAGCGCTCGATCTATGGATGCCGGAACGCGCCCGAGGGATTGGCGACGCCCACCGACTGCCGCTACACCTACAATCCCGCAACCAACCGCCTCTACCTCCATGTGTTCAACTGGCCGATCAAGCATCTCTTCCTGCCGGGTCTCGACGGAAAGGTCGCCTATGCCCAGTTGCTGCACGATGCAGGCTCGGCTCGCCCCACGCCGAGCGCAGTGCCTGCACCCGAAGCAA
>CBFGVE010000547.1:0-1557 GCA_965651915.1 uncultured bacterium | reverse complement strand
CAAGAACCTGCTCATACACTTCTACCGCCTGGTCAAAAGCCTGTTGCTGCTCATACAGAAAGCCTTGGCCGTAGAGAGCCAAGGCTTCGGGACTCGGGTCGGCGGCAGGAGTGGGGTCCTCCCGCCGGTCGACGTCCATCTGTATGGTCTGGCAGCCCGCCGCCAGCAGCCCGCAGAGGGCCATGGCGGCGATGGCGGTGCGCTTTCCCTGATGTACGTCCATGGTGATGGGGTCTCCAGGCATGCGCGGCAGTTTTGACCGGCGCTATTTCTTCTTGTGGCGGTCGGCGCGACGGCGCTTGCGGCGCTTGTGCTTCGCGATCTTTTCCCGACGCTTCTTCTTAATGGAACCCATGGGATCTCCTGGTGTGATAAGCAGCGATGACTGGAGGGGGGCGCGGAACCGGGCGTGAGCCTCAGGGAACCACCTTGTTGAGACCCACCTCGATGATATCTTCCGCTCCTGAAAGTTTTAACTGGGGAATCACTTCCCGCACGACGCGCTCCTCGACCACCGACTCGATGGAAAACCAGCCGGCGTCGCGCAGGCTGTTGACAGTGGGCGAATGCATCGAAGGCAGAATCTGGAGCACCTTGTCCATATCCGCCTCGCGCACGTTGAGCTTGATGAGAACCTTGGTCTCGGCGGCGAGGGCGCCCTTGAGCAGCAGGGAAATCTGCTCGATCTTGGCCCGTTTGCCGGGGTCGGCCCAGGCCTTCTTGTTGGCAATGAGACGGGTGGTCGACTCCATGATGGTGTCGACGATGCGCAGGTTGGCGGCGCGCAGCGAGGAGCCGGTCTCGGTGATGTCCACGATGGCATCGACCAGCTCGGGGGCCTTGACCTCGGTCGCGCCCCAGGAAAATTCAACCTCGGCCTCCACCCCGTTGTCGGCAAGATACTGCCGGGTCAGCCCGACCGCCTCGGTGGCGATCCGCTTGCCCTGGAGATCCTTGACCGACTGAATGTCCGACTTTTCAGGAACCGCGAGCACCCAGCGGACCGGCCGCAGGCCCTGCTTGGCGTAAACCAGGTTGGCCACTTCGACCACGTCGGACTTGTTCTCGCAAATCCAATCGAAACCGGTCATGCCTGCGTCGAGCATGCCGTGCTCGACGTAGCGGCTGATCTCCTGGGCGCGGATGAGTCGGGCCTCGAGGCTAGGATCGTCGATCTCGGGCATGTAGGAGCGGGAGCTGGCCTTCACGTTCCAGCCCGCGCGCTTCATCATCGCGAAGGTAGAATCCTGCAGGCTTCCCTTGGGTAGTCCTAGAATCACTTTAGTCATTAACTCGTCCGGTCGAATTGGCTGCGATTTCCAAAAGAGCGGCACATACTAATGGAAGCTCCGCACGGCGTCTACCCCTAGCTTCAACTTTTTTAGGGACAGCCCTGACACCCCCTCCTTGACATCCCCCGCCATCCGGCTATTCTGGCGGCTTCTTTCTGCGGGGCGGTTAGCTCAATTGGCAGAGCGCCACGTTTACACCGTGGATGTTACAGGTTCGAGTCCTGTACCGCCCACCACCCCATCCAGTACCGCTAAGGAGCATCCC
>CBFGVE010000546.1:0-1563 GCA_965651915.1 uncultured bacterium | reverse complement strand
CACACCCTTCGCTACAACCGCGAAGCCTGCCCTACCGAACTCGGTGAAGCCCTCGCGGCGCTGCTCGGCGAGACCACCGTTCGCCCCGACACCATCGACCGGGGAATAGCCGAAATCGAGAGCCTCCTCCGCGATACCGGGCTCCCCCCGGACTTCCGCCACCTCCACCTGGCCCCCGAACTCGTCGCCCGCATCGCCGAAGCCTCCATGGGCTCCAGCATGTCCGGCAATCCCATCGCCATGACGCCCGCGAGCACCCTCGCGTTCCTCACTCCACTGTTCATCGGCTAAACCACCCGATGAACGCTTGACGTGGGACCTCGCACTTTATATTTTGACGGCTCAAAGTATTAACTTTGCACTTTCAACATAAAGGACCCATCTCATGCGCAATGGCCGAACCGCTCTCATCGCACTGTCCTGTACCGTCACCCACACTGCGGCCGAACCAGCCCCAGCGCTTGTCGCGGACGTCTCGGTGTGGTCCGCCTATGTCTCGCGCGGACAATTCAACAGCGACTGGCCTGTAGCCCAGGCCTCCCTGCAGGCGGGGCTCGGTCCGTTTCATGCGGAGATCTGGAGCAACGTCGATCTGGAAAGCGAGGGGCCAGCAGGACGACATCAGTTCAGCGAGATCAACCTGCTGCTCGGTGCTGATTATGCCATCGGCGACCTCGCTCTCGGCATCGGGTACGGAGAGCTGATGTTTCCTGGCCACGATGCGCCGCTCAACCGCGAGGTTTCCCTATCCGCCAACTGGGAGCGCTGGAGGCTCCGCCCTTTCGCCGAGGCCGCCTACGAGTTTGCGGATTCCGATGGCCTCTACCTCCAGGCCGGAGCGGAGTGGGAAGCCTACGCGGGCAAAAACATCACGCTCGTCATAGAGACGGCAGCCGGCTGGGGCAGCCGAGGCTACAACCGAGCCTTCTTCGAGATTTCACGCAGCGAATGGAACGACTACCGCGGCGCCGTCAGGGCTGATTGGTCGCTAGGCGGCGGACGCGGCATCGGCCTTCGGCTCGGCTATTCCGGGCTCTGGAACCGCAGCCTCCGCGACGCAGCCAACGCCCTCTATGCGCGCAGTGAAGGACTCTACGGCGGGCTGTCCTTCAGCTCGGCGTTCTGATTCCAAGGTTCGGACTATCGCCTACGGGAAAACTCCAAGCTTTGGAGAAATTTTCTACCGCCTTATCCGAGCTTTGGACACGGCCATTTGGCCAGAAGATGAAGCGGACGCTACAGGCTCCCGTCTACTATCGCCTGGAGCCATGTCCGGACGTCGGTGCGGGTTTCGGGACCCAGCGCGGCGACCCGCTCCAGCGCGGAGCCTTCCAGAGAGGTCCATGCCGCGAGGAAGCGTTCGCGCTCGGGACCGCCCAGCGACGGGGGAACCGGTGCCAGCAGGCGCTCGGACATGGCGGGCCAGTCCCGCTGGAAAGTCCGCTGCCGCTCCGCCAGCTCCGGGCTGCCGGCGAGCGAGGCGGCATGGTCCATGGCCTTGGCCACCGCGCCGAGCCGTTTGACGCGCTCCTCAATGGCATCGTCCAGCAGGCCGAGCGCCTG
>CBFGVE010000545.1:0-1567 GCA_965651915.1 uncultured bacterium | reverse complement strand
TCCACGCCCGCAGCATACGCCTCTATCTCGCCCGGCTCGACCGCGAAGGACTCACCCGGCTGGTCAGCCGCCGGCGTGGGCGCGAGCTGACCGACAGCGGGCGGGCCGAGCTGGCCCAGGCCAACGTCATCCGCAAGGTCGGCTTCGTTGCCGCCAAAATCGACAGCCTCAGCTACCGCATGGGCTGCGCCCTGCCTTCAGGCGAGGGCACGCTCATAACCAACTTCTCCCTCCTGCCCCGCAGCCAGCTCGCCCGCGCGATGGAGGACATGCGCCCGGTCTACGCCCGGGGTCTCGCCATGGGCACCCGCCTCATCATCGCCCGAGAGGGCCGCACCCTCGGGGGCATGGGCGTCCCCCGCGACATGGTGGGGCTGGGAACCGTCTGCAGCCTCAGCGTGAACGGCATGCTGCTCAAGCAGGGAATCCCCATCGTCAGCCGCTTCGGAGGGCTCATGGAAGTGCGCGAGGGAAAGCCGGTGCGCTTCGTGGAACTGCTTGACTACCAGGGCACCACCGCCGACCCGCTGGAACTGTTCATCCGGGCCGGCATGACCCGGGTGCGCGCCGCCGCGCGCGGAGGGAACGGGATCGTCGGCGCCAGCTTCCGGGAAATCCCCGCCGCCTCGCTGGACGCGGTCCGCCACCAGCACCAGCTCATGCTCCGGGCCGGCCTCGGCGGCATTCTCGCCATCGGCCGCCCCGGCCGCCCCCTGTTCGATATCCCCGTCGCCGAAGGCCGCGCCGGGCTGATCGTCGTCGGCGGGCTGAACCCCATCGCCGCGATCCGCGAAACCGGCGCCCAGGTGAGCGTGCAGTCCCTCGCCGGCCTCGAAGACGCCGCCCGCTTCCTCCCCTTCGAGGATCTGCGGAACCGCTTCCCCGACGCGCCGTGAGCGTATTCGGATTTTTTACTCCTTTTTACTCTTGACAGCACGGCCCCACCCGACCTAGTAGTGGGCGCATACGCAACCGCCCTCCTCCGGTTCTCCCAGTGCCGTGAAAAAGCTCCGCAAAGCCATGCGTCCCGGGCCCCTCCTGCTGTGGGCCGCCTTCGGCATCTGCCTGGGCGGCGGCTCCTATACCTTTTTTTACGCGCAGGGCATCTCCTACATGTCCAACGACCCGAAGGCCTGCGTGAACTGCCACATCATGCGCGAGCAGTACGACGGCTGGCTGAAGGGAAGCCACCACAATGTGGCGACCTGCAACGACTGCCACACGCCCCAGGACTTTTTTGGCAAGTACTGGACCAAGGCCGAGAACGGCTTCCACCACTCCAAGGGCTTCACCCTCCAGAACTTCCACGAGCCCATCCAGATCCGACCCAAAAATTCCGTCGTGCTCGAGAACAACTGCATCCGCTGCCACGGCGACCTCGCCTCGGAGATCGCCGCCCACCCCGCGCCCGCCGGCGGGCGCCTCGACTGCGTGAAGTGCCACGACCGCGTCGGACACGGCGCCCGACGGTAATCTACCAAGGAGAGTCCACCATGAAGCACCCCATCCTATCCGACCGCCGCACCGGCGGTGCGCGACGCATCGCAACAGGCGATCTCTTCGGCAA
>CBFGVE010000544.1:0-1569 GCA_965651915.1 uncultured bacterium | reverse complement strand
GAATGGGGTGTGGGAGTATGGGGGTATGGGGGTTTGTGGCGGATCTTTGTCGCTAACTTTGTCGCGATCTTTGTCGAATCCTTTGTCCTTTTAGTCAGTAGTCCTTGGTCCGTAGTCTCTCACCGCATGGCGGCGTCGGCCATGAGCAGCGCCAGGCCGATTAGGCCGAGGGTTCCTAGGTATTTCCAGTAGATGGCGACCACGTGGTTGATACGGAGCCTGGCCATGGAGATCCGGATCAGGGTGGCAGCGAAGAAGAGGACCAGTTCGACCTTGAACAGCCAGAAGAGGAGGTCGGCGGCGGCTCCGGCCCATCCCGGCAGGGCGATGAACTGGGTAAGGTTCCACGGGAGGAAAAGCGCGACCACGAGCCCTCCCATGAAAATCGATTTCACGCCCATCGAGAGGTAGAAAAGCGCGAAGTTGCGTCCGGAGTATTCCACCAGCAGACCGCCCGCCAGCTCGGTCTCGGCTTCGGGAGTGTCGAAGGGTATGCGGGACAGCTCGCCGGGGGTGACGAGCAGGAGGGTGGCGAGGAGGATGAGCGCGCCCGCCATGCCGACGGGTCCGACGACGCCCCAGATTGGGTTGGCAGCAATGGTGGCGAGGTTGAAGGGCTGCTCTAGTCCCGCCGCGTGGAGGGTCCAGGCGATGGCGATCGCGGTGGCGGCGAGAGGAAGCTCGTAGGAAATCATCGTGACCATCTCGCGCTGTGCGCCGATGGTGGCGTAGGGCGAGCTGGACGCAAAGCCGCCGAGAACCATGGCAAGGGCGGGCACAATCAGCAGGTAGACCACGAGGATCAGGTCGCCGTGTGCCGCGAGCACCGGCTTCCAGGGGCCGATAGGCAGGTAGAGCATCAGAAGCAGGGTTGAGCCGAGGGCGAGAACCGGGGCGAAATGGAACAGGCTCTTCACCGCGTTTTTCGGAACGATGTTCTCCTTGGTGAACAGCTTGCCCACATCCATGAACGGCTGGAGCAGGGGCGGGCCGATGCGCGCCTGCATGCGGGCGACGAGGATGCGGTCGAGCCCGAGGAAGAGCAGGCCGGTCACGAGGCCCAGCAGGGTGACGCCGAGGACGGCGGGCAGAATGGGGAGTAGGCTAGGCATGCTGGAGCTTCCTTTGTTTCTCTACCGAAAGGCGGCGCAGCTCCTCCTTGGTCAGGATGCTGGTGCCGCTGTCGCGCACGAAGGCGACGCGGTCGCAGCAGGAGATGCAGGGATCGATCGAGGCGACGATGATGGGGATGTCGGCGATCTGCTCGCCCTCGAGCATGGGGATCCACGGCATGTAGTTGTTGTAGGAGGGAGCGCGGACTTTCCAGAACTCGGGGTTTACGTTCTTATTAAGGCGGACGTAGTGGATCACCTCGCCGCGGGGGGCCTCGTGCTGCCCCAGCGCTTCGCCCTCGGCCTTCTTAATACGGGCGAGCAGCTTGGGCATGTTGGGCTCGGCGAGGATCGGACCTTCGGGCATGCGCTCGATGAAGGTACGCACCAGGTCGATGGACTGGGCGATTTCGAGGATGCGGACGATGATGCGGTCGTAGCCATCGCCGCGCACCTC
>CBFGVE010000543.1:0-1600 GCA_965651915.1 uncultured bacterium | reverse complement strand
AAACGCACCGAGGGCCGATACAAGATTCAGAATTTCTACGCCAGCGCGCTCGGAAACGAGCGTGAGGCGATCGAGGCCGTCCAGCTCGGCACGCTGGACCTCGTGCTTACTTCAACGGGACCGGTGCCGAATTTCGTTCCGGAGCTGGCCATCCTCGATATTCCGTTCCTTTTCCGTGACTACGAACATGCTCGCTCGACGCTGGACGGCCCGATCGGCCAGGAGCTGCTCAAGAAGTTCGAGCCTGTCGGCATCAAAGCGCTGGCATGGGCAGAAAATGGATTTCGTCACATGACGAATTCCCGGAGGCCTGTACGCGCTCCGGAGGACCTGAAGGGCCTCAAGCTGCGCACGATGGAAAATCCCATTCACATGGCGGCCTACAAGGCGTTCGGCATCATTCCGACGCCGATGGGCATCAGCGAGGTCTTCACGGCGCTCCAACAGGGCACCGTCGACGGTCAGGAAAACCCAATCTCGGTGATCCAGTCGTTCAAGTTCGACCAGGTGCAAAAGCACCTGACTCTGACCGGCCATGTCTATTCGCCCTCCGTCATCCTTATGAACAAAGGCCTATGGGATGGTCTTTCCGAGGAGGATAAGGGCCACTTCCTGGAAGCTGCCAAGGAAGCGGTGAAGGCCAACCGCGCCCGCATCGACCAAGATGAAAAGAACGGCGTGGCCCATTTGCGCTCCAAGGGGATGGAGGTCGTAGAGGATGTCGACCGCACCCGGTTTCAGACGGCACTCGAGCCGGTTTTCGCGGAGTTCAGCAAGAAGTTCGGCGAGGAAAACATTCGGCGGCTGCGCGAAGGCAAATAGATGAGGGTAGGGCGAACGGGGAAACGGATGGTGGTCTATCCATTTCCGCGTTCGCAATTACCCGCGGGCCGATGCGCGATGCGGCAGCAGTGATCTGAATTCTCCCAAGAACCGCAGACACGGAGGAGAGGGGGCGCTTTAAGGGGGAAGATCGGCTTGACCCCAATCCCTGTATTTCAGCCTCCATCTTTCGAGTCGACCAGAGTCCTTCGATGAGAGACCTCATCCTCGCAATCGAGCAGCGGACGACTGCCTTGGCGATGTTTGGCGCGGGGCTCATGCTAGTCATTGCTGCATTTTCCGGTCTCTGGCAGATCATCTCGCGCTTCATCATCGAGCAGCCGGCCGAGTGGACCGAGGTGACGGTGCGCTTCTCTCTGATTTGGATGGTCTTTCTTGGCATCCCGACAGCGTTCCGTCAGGGCGCCATGATTTCGGTTGACCTGCTTTATCGCAAATCCAGCCCGCGCATTCGCCGCGCTCTGGAATGGCTCATTTTCTTGGCCAGCATGGTCTTGATGCTTGCGATCCTGTGGTGGGGTTACGATTACACCTACCGCACTCGCTTCCAGACTATTCCAGGTCTCGAATCCCTGACCATGGTGTGGGCCTATTCGGCTATGCCAGTCGGCGCGCTTTTCTCGCTGCTCGCCATCGTCGGGCAACTCCTCGACCCGCGACGGCACGAGCTCGACCCAGCGCAGTAGTCCCCCTCGGGCTGGGAAAACAGAGGTACAGTGATGTCCATAGCGATGCTGGTCACCATGTGCCTCGGGTT
>CBFGVE010000542.1:0-1601 GCA_965651915.1 uncultured bacterium | reverse complement strand
ACCACCTGAGTCGCTCCACACTGCCGCGCGAAGCGCAAATGCTCACGGTCCAGCATGTGCCGGTACAATCCAAAACCAAGTTGCATGCTAATGCCTCCTTCAGAAACGTGCTAAAATCCAATTGAGACTCCGCCATCCACCGGCAAACACACGCCGGTGATAAATTTTGCAGCCGGCGACGCCAGGAATACCGCCGCCGCGCCAATATCCTCCGCATCGCCAAAGCGGCCCAGCGGGGTGCGGGCCAGAATGCGCTCCCGCCGCGCGGGATCGCTGTCGAGAGCCTGGCGCATCATGGCGCTGTCGATCCATCCCGGCGCGATCGCGTTCACCCGGACCCCGCGCGGACCCCACTCGGTGGCCAGCGCCCGAACCATGCCCAGATAGGCCGACTTGGCCGCCGAGTAGGCCAGCACCTGGGGAATCCCGAAGAGCGAGGCCATCGAGGCCACAAAGAGAATGCAGCCGGAACCCCGCTCGATCATCCTGCGCCCCGCCGCAACCGTCAGCGCATGCGCACCGCAGAGATGCACATCCAGCACCCTCTGGAATTCGGCGGGAGTGACCGTCTCGGCAGGCTTCTTGAGATGTACCCCCGCATTGTTCACCAGGGTGGCTATCGGCCCAAGATCCCGCTCGATACCCTCCACCAGCGATTCCGCTTCATCCAGCCGGGTGACATCATGCACCCGGTAGGCGGCGCGATCGCCAAGCTCCCGGCACATCTCACGCAGTGTAGCCTCCTGGCGGCTGCACAAAACGACGCTGGCCCCCGCTGCAACAAAGGCCCGGGCCATACCCAGGCCCAGCCCGGTTGCGCCTCCGGTGATCACAACTCTTGGACCATTCATATGCGTGCTCCCATTAAAACTTATTGCACCGCTAAAGAATCAATCGTTTAGCCCAAATGACCCAGTTCTCGCTATGTAGTATTTAGCCTTTCGCTGGAAGTGGCGATCAGCTAGTGTCCCATCCGACACATGACAGACCACCCGAGATCGCCATCCCCCCAGAGCCGCGGGTTCAACAACAACCTGCCTGCCCAGCATCTGCCCAGCCTTGTTCCCGAGATCGGCGGACGCGTCTACTGGCCCCGGGTGAATCATGCCTGGCTCGACCACGCGAACCTTCCCGAGCCGAGACGCCCCGCCCAGCACCGGCACCCTCTCTACCATGTCGTCCTGGTCACCCGGGGCGACGGCCATTTCGTCCTCGACGGGAAACGGGTTGCGCTACATACCGGGCAGGTGTATTTCATTGGTCCGGAAACCACGCATAGCCTTCGCAATGTGGAGGGCGAGCGCACCGCCTACTCCGAGGCGACGTTCAGCTTTGTGGCGCGCTCGGGGGAGCGTCTGGAACTGCCTTTCCACGAGATGCTGGGCGCCGTGCTCCAGCGGCCCTGCCTTCCCTGCCGCTGCGCCCAAACCGACTCCGCCACTAGCCGACTGATTCTCGACCACATCGTCGCCATGATCGAAAAATGGCAGTCCGGAAGGGATGAACAGCGCCTTGAGATCGGACTCCATCTCCAGCATCTCCTGCTCCTAGTCTACCGGCTATTTTTCCGCGCCGGAAGCACCACGCCCAGCACCCCGCTG
>CBFGVE010000541.1:0-1608 GCA_965651915.1 uncultured bacterium | reverse complement strand
CACAGCGGCCCGCACATCGTCGCCGACGTGGACGCCGCCGGAAACCTCCTGCGCAGCTACACCCACGGCCCCGGCATCGACGACCTGCTGACGATTACGGTCCACGACGGAACCAACGCGACCACCTACGCTTACGTCAAGGACCGCATGGGCACCGTGCTCGCCCTCGTGGATGAATCTGGCTACGTGGTTGAAAGCTACGATTACGACGCATGGGGCAATGTCCTCGGCGTGTTCGACGCCAGCGGCGACCCGATTCCAATGTCCGGAGTCGGAAACCGCTATCTTTTCCAGGGCCGTGACTACTCCTGGGCCACCGGGCTATATCATTTCCGGGCGAGGTGGTACGACCCCGTTACTGGGCGCTGGCTGTCGAAGGACCCGATTGGGATCTCGGGCGGGTTGAACCTGTATGTTGCGTTCGATAACAGTCCGGTCAACGCATTCGATCCGCTTGGCCTGTGGGCTGGATGGGCCTCGGGTGAACCAGTTAGCACCGCCGAGAGTTTTGTTCCTGTTTGGGGGTCTGGACGGCAGGCAATCAATGATTTCTCTGAAGGAAAATATGTTTGGGGCACTGTGAGCACCGCGTTAGCGATTTCCGATATTTTCCTCATTAAGACTATAGCTACTATTGGCGCGAAGGGCGCCTGGAAAGCAGGATCCCATACCTGGAGTGCAACACGTAAATGGTTAGGTAAAAGAGGTTATGCGAGTTCCGGTCAGCACGTCCACCACGGTGTAGTTCCGCAGGGAGGGTGGGGGCGAAGCGTGCCAGAGTCCTTCAAGAATCAGCCTTGGAACCTCAAACCTCTTGACCCACCGCCAGGAGTCACCATGGATGCGTGGCACAAGATGATAGAGGGAAAGCTGCCTGGGCTAAATGCCGCTGAGCGCTGGTGGCATGGCACCCCGGACTGGGTGCGCTATGCAGAATTTTCAGGGGCAGGAAGATTAGCAAACGCTGCGCGTGGAGATGGTGCCAATGAAGGAAAGTGACATTACGTTTCCCGTTCTTTGCAAGCACAAAAATACGATCTTCTCGGTTCGGACATGCGATGCGCTAACAAACACCACCACCGCCGCAATACGCGGAGGGCTTTTTGAATGCCTTTATATTATCGATTCATCCGGGAGAACGTTTACAGTTACGAATGCGACAGTCCTGCATGGCATAGGTCCAGTCTGGGGCTTTAATGTTTTTTTTAATAGAAAAGTTAAAGTGAAGCTTGAAATGCAGGAAAATTTTGAAAAATTGGGTGTTGACGATGTGAGGCGATTGGTGCTCCGAGACTTCCGCAATTGGCATGGATGGCAATCCAGGGAAGATTTCGCTGCCCTAAAAAAAAATGTATCTAATGCATCGAGTGTTTCTGAGATCATTGGACTCGTATCATCTTGAGTGGGAAATCTACGATTGGTTGTTTGGTGGGGAAATGTAATACACCTATGCAAAATCCTACATTGCAGTGTTGGAAGAGATCAGCACTAACATTGCCACCCGCTACGACTACGTCCGCTCCACCAACGACCCCGCGGTGCATAGCCTGGTGTCCCGGGAGAACCCCGCCGGGGACGTCACCGAGTGGGGCTACCTCGGGGAGGGCG
>CBFGVE010000540.1:0-1610 GCA_965651915.1 uncultured bacterium | reverse complement strand
GTTCATCCGAGAAGCCGAGCGACGCATTGCCGATTTCGAGGAGTCGCGTTCGGGCAACCCCATCCGCCACTTCATTCCCAGCGATTTTGTAGCGGTCAATGCTGCTCTGGCCCATCTTGCCCAGGCGAGGCTGGCCACCGGCAACCGCTTCTGCGAGTGGGGCAGCGGATTCGGCGTCGTTGCGGGCCTGGCCGAGCTGTCCGGATTCGATGCGACCGGCATCGAGATCGAACCCGACTTGGTCGCCGCATCGCGCATGCTGCTGACCGATTTCAACCTGCGGGCCGATATCCTCGAGGGCAGCTACATCCCCAGCGGCTACGGGCTCTACTACGATGCTGTCGGCGATTCCCGCCAGCTCATCGGCGACGGCACGGCCAATCCGCTCTACGACGGCAGCGGCATGGAGGTAGCCGATTTCGACCTGGTCTTCGTCTATCCCTGGCCCGGCGAGGCCCAGATGGTCGAGGATCTTTTCGACGCAACCGCCGCCGAGGGGGCGATTCTCCTGCTCTACCACGGCCTGGAGGACCTCCAGGCTTTCCGGCGTAGCTCGTGAGCCCAAGTCATCCGCTGATGGCCCGGGTCACGGCGCGGGCGATGATGGCTATCCAGTAGACCACTACGGCTGCCAGGATGCAGCGGCCCAGCAGCCGGAAGTCGGCGCGCCAGCGCTCGCTTAGGCGGCCTCGCCCCTTCGTGCCGATGTTCGAGAAGATGAGCGAAACCACCAGGGCGGCGAGCAGAAGGAGGATGGTGCGGACCGGGCTCACTCCGGCACAGGCCCGGTTGGTATAGGGACCTCGTCTGTGGCCTCTGGAGCCGCCGGTGTTGGGGAAGCGTCAGGGAAGATGAAAAAAGGCGGCAGATCCTTGAACTTGGGCTCCAATTGGGTGATGAGCACCGTCCGGTAGTTGTCCAGGATGGCTTCGATATGGGCCTTGGAAATGGCGTTGGGGGGGTGGAGGTAGGACTCACGGCTGGGCAGGTCGTCCCACGACGTGCGTACCCCGGGCGAGCCCGACGCTTTAAACGTGCATTCGAGCAGGATGGGTACGGGGGGAGGGTCCCAGTTTGCACCGGCGAGCACGCTGATGCCGCCGGAGCGGAAATGCGCGTAGTCGATACGCGCGTTGACCAGCAGCGTTTTAAAGGTGGCCTGCTGTTCGGCCTCGGTGAGGGCAGGGCCCACCACCAACGAATAGCCGCTTTCGGCGGGGAAGCGGGAGCGGAAGGTGCCCTCGAAAAAATCAAGCAGCTCGGGGTAGGGGTCGTTGCAGTTGACGATCAGCCGGACCCAGCGGGGCGCGGCGGCGGTGCGGGCGTTCTCGATCCGCTCCTGGCGGAGTTCCAGCGCGTTCGTGAATTTTGGAGTGGGGTGTAGATCGAAGAAGGCGGCGGCGGTCTCAGGATGGACATCGCCCCGTTCCAGCCGTTCGAGCAGGTCGATGAAAATGTCGTCGAGCCGTTCGGCATAGAGGCTTCGCACGTCCGTGATCCACTGCGCGGCGGACACACCATCCGGAGCGAGCGCCAAAGCGGGGAAGGCCTCCGCAGCGGGCGAAGCCGCCCCGATGACGCCGGCGGAGAGCAGTTAGTGGGCTTCGGCG
>CBFGVE010000539.1:0-1614 GCA_965651915.1 uncultured bacterium | reverse complement strand
CACGGATTTCCGCGCCGAGCAAGGGACGGATGCCGAGACGGCGGCAAGCTTCGTAGAACAGGATCAACCCGCTCATGCGGTTGACATCCGACAGTCCGAGAGCGGCATAACCCTCGCGCTTCGCCGCCTCCGCCCAGGCTGCGACCGACCCCACCCCTTCGAGCAAGGAATGCTCCGAGCGCACTTGCAGCAAACAGGGCCCCATGCCCCGAATATACTGCTCATATGTTCAGCATTCCAGGGGTTCTATGGCCCTGAATAGCCTAAAAAGATCAAAAAACCGCTACCGAATCCATTCAGGGGGCGCCTTTCAGGCAAGCACCCCAGCCGCGGCAATCAGGCCCCACGGCATACGGGCGCTCATGATTTGCGACCAGGCCTTAAGGTTCACTAAAGTCTTCGTCCTCGTACCGACCCCGCGCCAAACCGATAGGCAACTTGGCTGCAATTCCCGGTCCATAGCGATTTTCATCGCCGATCCGCGCATAACGAAAGTCGAACCCGACCAAATAAAGGTATCCCCACAACGATGCCTGAAGGCCAAGGTGGTTGGCCTCTTTTTCATCATGGGGAATCTCCCACACCGGGCCGGCGGAAATGCCGTGCAGCGTGCGGCCGATCTGACCCTCGCCGTAAAAGCGCCAGGAGAGACGATCCCACTCCATCCCCGCATCGATGCCGTAACCACGGTATTGCTCGGAGCAAAGGAAAGCGCATCCATCCTCCAGGATCCGATACCGATAGAACCAGTACGACACCTCCAATCCGAAGGTGACCCGGGGAAACTCGCTGCCGACGGTATAGTGTATCGTCGGCCCGACGGTGAGGAAATGCGTGTACCCACGGCCGGATTCCTCTTGGGCGAAAACCCCGCAAGGCCCCCAAAGCGTCGCAAGCACAAAGGCCATCGGGGTGAACAGGCTCGTTCGAACCCCCTCAACGGGCGGACAACTGGCCCGGGGATGGGGCCGGAAGAGCCGAAGGAGAGCTCGCCTGGCACCGAGGTCGAACATTGTAGCACTCCTTTGAAGGCCTGGACCGGTTGCTACACCAGATAGCCAACCCTCTGCCTGAGACGATAACCCATCTCGAACTTCATTCGTTGGAAAAAGCCGGGGCGACGCCCAGACTTCCGGATTCGATCGCAGCCCCCGACGTATGAAGGGATATTGAGATTGGATCTAAGACGTGCCTGCAGGAAAAAAGGAAACCTCAAGTCGATTTATCCGAACAAGTCCAATTGTCCGGTATCAGGTTTGATGGCGGGCTTTTTCATCACCTTTTCAATGCGGATACATTCGGAACGGATAAGAGTGCACAACTGCCGCGCCTCTTCGGGCGAAGTCTGCGGACTCAACCATGCTTCGATCTGGTCCGCCCGCAGCAAAACGGGAGCCCTTTCATGCCATATTCCTTCGATTTTGGCGTTGCCCGCCGACGAAAGCGTAGCACGGTTCCCGAAAGAAGCGATTCTCTCCGGTCGTTCTTCCACTCTTCCCAAAGACCGAGGTAGCTCTGCGCACGAAACGCGGGATGCCCGCCGGCAACCAGGCGGGCGAAGTGCCTAATCTCCTTCCGATGCGCGCGGATGCTGGAATGCTGATCCCCGTCCAG
>CBFGVE010000538.1:0-1678 GCA_965651915.1 uncultured bacterium | reverse complement strand
GGATTCGGAAGCTCAACATCGAAGGGGTGAAAATTGAGGATCCCTTCCTCGACGTTGAAGTAAAGTTCTAGGAATCCACAGGGTGGGTCCGCGTCATTTCGCGGTCCCATCCGCCTCACGTTCCCCATACCCCCATGTCCCAGCCTCTGCGCATCGCCTTTGTCCTCCAGGACACGGGATCGCTCTACGGCGCGGAGCGGGCCACCCTCGATCTGGCGGTTGCGCTGCGTCGGCGGGGCGATGACGCGGGGGTGATTTTGCTCCGTGAAACCCGCTTGGGTGCCGGATTTCCCTCGCTCGCCGGCACCTTCCTGTCGTCGGGAGTGCCGACCGAGGCGGTTCCGGTGGACCGCGCATTTTCGCTCAGTGCGGTACATTGCCTGCGGAAAAAACTGGATGCCAGCCAACCCACCGCTCTCTATACGGTGGGCTACAAGGCCGGCATCCATGCCGGATGGGCGAGCGACTGGGGGCGGCGGCTGCCGTGGGTGTGCGTGGTGCATGGCTGGCTGAACCGTCGCGACTTCAAGGAGCGTTTCTATGGCTGGCTCGATGTGCGGTCCATGCGCCGGGCGTCGGCGGTGGTCGTCCTCTCCCGCTTTTACCAGGACACGCTATCCCGGTTGCTGCCGCCGAGCCGCATCCACCTCATTCCCACCGGTCTGCCCGACGCATTTTTTGCATTGGAGCCGACCCCTGCCGATTCCCCCTCGCCGGATGGAGAGCTGGTGGTGGGCACGCTGGGGCGGCTTAGCGAGGAAAAGAACCAGGCCGCGCTCATCGAGGCCGCCGCGCTCTGCCAGGACTTGCCGATACGCATGCTGATCGGAGGCGAAGGGGGGCTGCGCGAATCCCTCGTCGAGCAGGCGCGCGCACTGGGCATCATGGACCGGGTGGAATTGCCCGGGTTCATGGGCCGGGAAGCCTTCTTGGAACGCTGCGACATTTTCGTGCTTTGCTCCAGGATCGAGAACCGCCCCTACAGCATCATGGAAGCCATGGCCGCGGGAAAGCCGGTCGTGGCCACAGCAGTGGGAGGTATTCCCGAGTTGGTCGAGGACGGCGTCACCGGCCTGCTGGTCGACTCCACCCCGGTTTCCTTGGCTGCCGCTCTGCGTCGATTGGCGGAGGACCCCGCAATTCGCCGGCGGATGGGGGAGGCGGCGCGGGCAAAGGCGGAAAGAGACTTCAGAATCGATTCCAGCGCTAGGACGCATCAGGCGTTGATCCGCCACCTAGCCTGTGCTTGACCCGCCAGCCGCTCTGCTATACATGTTCACGCATGGCGGGGCATGGAGCCGCGCCACTCTCATTTCCGCCCCCAACCTATGAGTCCACCGATTCAATCCATGCTCGGCACGCATGCCACCCACAGCCCAGAGGAGACCCGCAAGGTCGCCCGCTGTCTGGCGAGCCTGCTGCCGCCGGGCACGGTGATTGCGCTTTCGGGCGACCTTGGCGCGGGGAAGACCTGTTTCGTGCAGGGACTGGCCGATGGGCTTGCCGTCTGCTGCGCGGTCAACAGCCCCACCTATACACTCATCCACGAATACCGGGGGCGGATCCCGCTGTACCACATCGACCTCTATCGGCTCGGCGATGCCGACGAGGCCCTCGATCTGGTCCTCGACGACTACCTCTATGGCCAGGGCATCGCCGCCGTGGAATGGGCGGAGCG
>CBFGVE010000537.1:0-1718 GCA_965651915.1 uncultured bacterium | reverse complement strand
CCACATGGGAGCCTACGCGGTCGAGAACCTGGGGCTCCAGCTTGGGATGAAGCATGTAGAGCGGTATCTTCTCGTGGCCCATCACCCGGAAACCGTCGAGGCCCGCGAGGTGGTCGGCGTAGAGCATCACCAGGGTGGTCCGGCTCAGGCCGCGGCGGTCCAGCTCGCCGAACAGGAAGGCCAGCGCCTGGTCAACCTCGTGCATGGTGGCGAGGTAGTTGGCGCGCAGCTCGTTTTCTGGTGGCGGCTCCATCCATTCGGGCAATCCTCCGTGGTTGCCGAAGGGTCCATGGCTCTGCATCGTGATGAGGTAGGCGAAAAATGGGCGTTTCATTTGCTCGATGCGGTCCAGGCTTTCGCGGAAGAAGGCCTCGTCCTTGGACAGCCAGCCGCCAGCCTCCTCGCTGAAGTCTTCCTCGCTGTAGAAGCGCTGGAAGCCGAGCCGGGGCATGTAGGCGCCCCGCTTGAAATAGCTTGCCCGGTTCGCGTGGAACGATGCCGTGCTGTAGCCGTTGGCGCGGAGCAGCATGGGCAGCGGGGCGGTGCGGCGGTAGTCGGCGGTCTGGAGACCGCAGTGCGAGGCCAGGGGAAGCAGGCTGAGCAGGCTGCACAGCTCGGCATCGGACGAGGCTCCTCCGCTGTGATGCGCGAAGAATGCGCTGCTCACCACCGCCCGCTCTTTCAGCCCACGAAGGAAGGGCATGACCGGCTTCCCGCCCGCATCGGCATCGATCACCCACTCGTCCAGCGACTCAACCTGGATCATGAGCACGTTGTGGCCCCGCAGGCTTGGCATGGACAGAGGACGGCTGTTCAGGATGGTGCCCGGGTAGGCGACGGGATTGCGGTCCGAGGTTAGGGAGTAGTAGACCTCATAGGCCATCACCGGGGCCATGCCGTAGCGGGCGTAGGCCTGGGTGATGTTGTATTTGAAGAGGCGGGGAAGAGGCTGCGCGCGGTTCAGTGCGTAGCGCAGCCCGTAGCTACCGCCGGCGGCGAGCAGACCCAGAAGGAGCAGCGCGGTCGCGCGGAGTGGACGCCACCCCGCGCCCAGCCTGCGGGATAGCGCGGCCAGGCAGGCCAGCGCCCCCAGGCCGGACGCGATGTAGGTGATTTCCACCGGGCCCATGAGCTGGCGGGCCACCTGCCCCGCCACCTCGGGAACACCGGAAACCTGCCGCAGGGTGTTTAGCTGGGGCATGCTGTGGAAATATTTCACATAGATCAGGCCCGCGCCCAGCAGGACCAGCCACAGCACCACCCCCGCAAGCAGCCAGGCGGTTCGCACCCGCCGCGTGGGCAGCCAGGCGCATAATGCGAACCAACACAGCGCGGGCCAGGGCACCGCGAGCAGATGGAGGTGGAGCCGGGGCCAGAAAAGGCCGAAGCGGTCCGCCACCCGGTGCATCAGCAGCAGGTAGCAGACCGCAAGGCAAAGCAGGAGAAGGCCCAGCAGCGCAAGGCTGCCGAGGCGGCGATCACCCATTCTCATCGGATTCGCCATCCCCCTCGCCGTCCGGCTCCTCTCCCTCGTCCTCGCCGTCGTCAAGGTCATCGGCCTCCGCCGTATTGGCTGACTGGCCGTCGTCGCCTTCGGTGGCTTCGGGAACAGTCGCGGGCGTCGTCAGGCCCTCGGTCTCATCCTCTTCCTCCTTGTCGATCGGCGTGGCGGCGACGAGGCAGTCGTCGGCCGCGACGTTGATAAGGCGGACGCCCTG
>CBFGVE010000536.1:0-1724 GCA_965651915.1 uncultured bacterium | reverse complement strand
GACTCCCCTCCGTGCCGGCAGGCCCTCGCCGCCGCCAGCCCCGCCATGCGCCGCTCGGTGCTCGCCAGTGCCGGGGAGGCCCGGCTGTTCGCCAAGGCGGCCCGCCTCCGCCAGGCCATCGGGGTATCCGACCCCGAACAGACCCTCTACGAAGAGGCCATGGAAGGCCTGGGCTACAAGCAGAACAAGCTGCCCTTCCGGCTGCTCGCGGAACGGGTCTCCCTCGCCGAGCTGCGCGGACTGGCCGGGGGCGACGCCCTCCGGGCCTACGCCATCCTGCTGGGGGTCGCCGGTCTGCTGCCCAGCCAGCCCGGCGCCCGGGCCTCGGAGGCAGGCCGCGCCTTCGTGCGCCAGGTATGGGACCACTGGTGGCGACTTAGGGAGCACTGGGAGGGCCGGATGCTTGAGCCGGGCCTCTGGCAGACCGGGGCGCAGCGGCCCGCCAACCGCCCCGAGCGCCGTCTCATGGCCGCCGCCCGCCTCTTCACCCCCACCCCCTCCATCGCGGGCCGGCTCCTCGCCCTGGCCCGTGCGGGCGGCACCCAGTTCAACGAGGCCGCCACCGCGCTCTGGATGGACGTGAAGGATGATTTCTGGGGACGCCACCTCAGCTTCAGCGGTCAGACACAGGCGCGCGAGCTTGGCCTGCTGGGGCGAGACCGCGCTCTCGCCCTGCATCTCAACGCCACCCTCCCATGGCTGGCGGCGATGGGCGAATCCAAGCCCTTCCTACTCGACGCGCTTGAGAATCTGCCCGCCGACCAGGAAAACGCGGTGGGGAAAAAAACCGCCTACTACCTCTTCGGTCCCGACCATCCGCCATCGATCTACCGCGACGCACTGCGGCGGCAGGGCCTGCTCCAGATTTTTCACGACTACTGCCTGGTGGACCGATCGCGCTGCGGCCAGTGCCCCTTCCCCGCCCACCTGCGGCGCTTCGCGGGGAGTTAATGCGCGCTACTTGCCGCCGGTTTTCCGCCGGCACCGGGCCACGGCGGCAATGCCGAGCAGGACCAGTGAAAAGGTCCCCGGCTCGGGCACAATCACGCTAAAATTCAGGTCGCCGATATCGGTCGTCGCCAGAAAGTTGTCGATGTAGAAGGTCGAGGTCCCACCGGCGAGCACATTGTTGAAATGGAACCGCACCGTATCGAACGCGGTAAGCTGGTTCTGGAACAGCAGCCCGGAATAGGTCACATCCAGTCCGTTCCCCACAATGCTCTGCACCCGCAGGCTGTAGCTATCGGGGGCGCTGTTCGCCGGCTGGAGCGCCAGCGTATAGCGGTACCAGACTCCCGCAGTGAGCGTGGTGTCGGTGAAGTTCGCGAAGCCCGATCCTTGGTTGGCACCGATGTAGTTCGAACCCGCCGAGGTCATGTGGATATTCACGCCTACGGTGCCGCCATCCCGGATCTGGAAGCCCGCGTTGTTGACCCCCGCGACATATCGGTAGTCGAACTGAATATAGAGCGGGCTGGTTGTGATGTCCGCGAAGGTCTGCGAGATCGCAGGCTGCTGGGAAGTCGCCGTGCTATCGATGAAACGGACCCCCTGGTCGTGGGCAGGCACGCCGATCGGCGACTGGTCGTCGGTGACCACTACGCTCGTGCCATCCAGGGTCCAGCCCACCGGCGCATTGCCCAGGGTGGTAGACTCGAAGGAGTCGGAGATGACAGCGGCGCGGGCGGCGGGGCCGAACGCGAAGGCGCAGGCGGCGGCAGCGA
>CBFGVE010000535.1:0-1733 GCA_965651915.1 uncultured bacterium | reverse complement strand
AGGACCTCGCGTGGACGCTCAAGCCTGCCGTCGACGAGGCCCCCGCCGTCCTGCTCAAATACGGCAGCTTTATCCAGACCATGGTCGACTTCCTGATCGTCGCCTGGGCGGTGTTCATTATGGTCAAGGCGATCAACGTGATCCGCCGCAGCCAGGAAATGATCACCCCCGCCAAATAATCCCAACCCATTAGGATCTCCCCACATGCACACCTCCCGACTGCTCGCCATCCTGATCGCCCTCGCCAGCCTCGGCCTCGCCGCCAGCGCCCAGGACGAGGCGGACGCCTCTTTCAAAAACACCCTCGCCGCAGGCCTCACCCTGACCGACGGCAACAGCGAAACCCTCCAGGCCAATGCCTCGCTACTGAGCGTCGGCGAGAAGGAGGGCCTCGGTACCATACGCGCCGGCATCGAGGCCAACTACGGCGAAAGCCAGGTGGCCGACACCAAGGAGACCACGGTCGACAACGCGAAGGCTTATTTCAACGCCAAGAAAACCCTAAGCCGTGTGACCTTCTCCTACGTCGATCTCTCCGTGATGTACGACGACATCGCGAAGGTGGACTACCGGACCACCTTCGGCCCCGGCCTGGGTCTCTACGTCCTCAAGAGCGATGCCCGCTCCCTGCTCGTCGAGGCCGGCCCCGCCTATATCTGGGAGAAAGTCGATGGCGTCAGCAGCGACTACCTGGCCATCCGGGTGGCCGAGCGCTTCGAGCTGCAGCTCAGCGAGACCGCCAACCTCTGGCAGTCCGCCGAGTACCTGCCCGAGGCCGAGGACTTCGAGAACTACCTGCTGAACGCCGAAGTGGGCATCGAGGCGGCGGTCAACTCCCGCGTTAGCCTCCGCCTTGTCTACCAGTACAAGTACGACAACCAGCCCGGCGAGGATCTCGAAAAAGGCGACCGGACCCTGATCGCCGGCGTCTCGGTTTCCCTCTAGCCCCCGAACCCGGGACGGACGCCCCGCCGCGTCCGTCCCTCTGCCTCCAACGAAGGCCATGCAAGGTTTCCGACCCTTCTCCCGGCCCAGCGAGGATGGAGGCCTCGACCGCAAGCGCTCGCTGGAGGTCGCCGGGCGCTACGCCCAGCGGCCCATGCCCCCCGGCGCCACCCCCGTCCGCCTGCTGGAGGTGGACTACTTCCATTTCTTCACCCCCGACGGCGGCGAGCTGTACCTCACCGAGTTCGGCCTGCCCCACCAGGAGCAGCTCCAGGCCGACAACTGGTACGAGTCCGAGTGGTTCGCCACCAACCGCCAACGCCTGCGCGGAACCAGCACCGTCTACCGCCTCCCCACCCGTCCCGTGCGCGGCAAGTCCCTCGACCTCGTGGTCAAGTACTCCCGGGTCGGCGAGGACGTCCCCCACGACACCTTCGACTTCCAGCGCTTCGCCCACGCCGAGTTCAACTCCCCCTACGAGGAGTTCTCGCTGCTGCTTGAGCTGCGGCGCCAAGCCCGGCCCCTACGGATCCTCACGCACAAGCCGCTCGGCATCTATGTGCCCGATCACCGCCTCGCCCTCTGGCAGACCGGGCGAAAGTCCTCGCGCATCCACGGCAAGACCGCGAAATTCCAGGACGTGGAACTCGACATTTCACGCCAGTACATCCTGATCTACCAGTGGATCACTGGCCATTCCGGCGTCGAGGGATTGGACGGCTTCGAGATCGGTGCCGCGCAGATCTCCGCCGAGCTGGGGGTGATGTCCGCCCGGGTCGGCGAGGACC
>CBFGVE010000534.1:0-1759 GCA_965651915.1 uncultured bacterium | reverse complement strand
GGTGTGCAGGGCCATGCTGGTCTTGATGCTCAGCAGGTGTTCGAGCTTGCAGGCGTCGATCTCGGCCTGGTCGTCGTCCACGCCCAGCACGTCGCGGAAAAGCACTTCGAGCAGCTCGTCGTTGTGCTCGACCATCTCGGCGAGGCGCTGGCCCTCCTCGGAAAGCTGGAGGAACTTGTTCTCGTCCTCGACCACCAGCCCGCGCTTCTTGAGCGGCTTGAGGCTGATCGAGCAGCTCCCGCGGGTGATGTTCAGGCGCTTGGCAATATCGGTGACCCGGGCGTAGCCATGCTCCTGGAGCAGGGCCTTGATGGTCATCAGATAGTGGGCGGCGCTATGGGTGAGCTGGTTCTCTTCGAACGACTTCCATACTTCGGAGGACGAGGACATGGCGGTTTCTCAGGGTTCGGATAGATGGTTTGCGGTAGTGCGACTCCGAGCATACACCATCCGCTTGACATGTCAAACAGGCGGGCGGCCCCAGCGGCTGCCCACTCGCGTCAAATGCGGGGAAACAAATCCGACACCCCGCTAGCGGTATTTGGCGAAGCAGCGGGCCAGGGCGGGGGCGAGGGCGGCGCGGGCGCTGTTGAGGACGTAGAGGTGGATGGCCGGGGCGTGGTTCTCCAGCAGGCCGTCGATCTGCCAGGCCGCCCAGTCCACCCCCACCTGCTCGGCCTCCGGGCCCTCTCCGCCGGCCCGGTCGAGCGCGAAGCGCAGCGGGGGCGGGAACGAGGCCCCGCACATCTCGGTGATCCGTAGGGTCTGCTTCAGCGAGAGCACCGGGAGCAGGCCGGGGATGATCATCTGGGTGATGCCGGCCTTGCGGCAGCGGGTGTAGTAGCGGACGAACTTGGCCGAGTCGTAGAAGAGCTGGGTGGTGACGAAGTCCCCGCCGGCGTCGAGCTTGCGCTTGAGGTTGCGGATGTCGGCCTCCCAGCCCTCGGACTCGGGATGCACCTCGGGGTAGCCGGCGACGCCGCAGCAGATGTCGGGGTGGAGGTTCTTGATCAGCCCCACCAGCTCGCTGGCATAGGCGAGCCCGTCGGGATGGGCCTGGAAGCTCGTCTCGCCCCGGGGCGGATCGCCGCGCAGGGCCATGATGTTGCGGAAGCCGAGGGCGTAGATCTCCTCGACGATGTCGGCCAGCTCGGCCCGCGAGGCACCTACGCAGGTGAGGTGGGGCATGACCGGGGCCATGCCGATGTCACGCAGGCGCTGGCAGACCTCGAGGGTGCGGGCGCGGGTCGAGCCGCCGGCCCCCCAGGTCACGGTGACGAAGTCGGGATGGGCCTGGAGCAGCTCCGCCGCCGTCGCCTCCAGCTTCTCCATGCCCGCGTCGGTCTTGGGCGGGAAGAACTCGAAGGAGAGCAGCGGACGCTCCGCAGCGGCAAGCAAATCTATGATGCGTTCATCGGCCATGGCCGCGTACTATCCCCATCCGCGGAGCCGATGTCAAAGGGCATTTTAGCTAGGGTTTGACCCCTAAAGAAATCCGGGCCATGGTTCAGCCTGAATGCAACCCGGAGGTATCCGTGACCGACCGCGCACAGAGTAGCCCCAACGCCCCCGGTGAAGCCCATGGCGCGCGCGACTCGCACCCACGGCTAAGAGACCTCTCCGCCATCGCCGGGACGTGGTCCGAAGCGGATTTCCGGGATTTCGAGCAAAACACAGCCGCATTTGCCGAACCATTTCATTGGTGTGCCGTCGACCGCCCGAAGATTCGCCAGCTCCCCGGCCCGAGTCCGCAGTAGCC
>CBFGVE010000533.1:0-1779 GCA_965651915.1 uncultured bacterium | reverse complement strand
TAGGCCGGTGACGAAGCCTACGGAAAGTAGCATGATGATCCATCCGCCGATTGTCATGACAGGGCCTCCTTTGCAGCTTCTTGTTCCTGTCGTTGCCAGCGTTTAACCGACTGGGCGATGATGAGCAGGAAGAAAATCAACACCAGCGCGATGAAGCCTACGCTCATGGCGACGACGGAATCGCTGGCGATAAGGGCGAAGAAGCTTTCGCTGCCCTTGTTCACTTCGCCCACGACAAAGGCGCCGAAGACTACCAGCAGGTAGGGCGGCGCCACGTAGCGGAGAAGGAATCCAACTGCCCGGGGTACTCTTATCTCGGCTCCACGGTCCAGCTCCTCGAGTCCTCGCTTCGGACCTAGCACCCAACCGAAAAGAATCGTTTGGAATAGGGCTAGGATATAAATGCAGAGTGTTCCTACCCAGGTGTCAAAGGTGTCCAGCGCCTTGGTTCCCGCTGAAAAATAGAGCACGAACAGAGCGCCGCATAGCGTGATGAAGCCAAGAATGGTCACCGATCCTTTTCGGTTGACGCAAAGCCCTTGTTCGAGAAGGGCGATGGCTGGCTGGAGCATGGATAGCGAACTGGTGACCGCCGCTAGGAACAGCAGGAAGAAGAACAGGAAACCTGCAATCTGGCCCAGGGGCATCTGTTCGAAAACCATCGGGAGGGTCAGGAAGCCGAGGCTAAAAGCCGAGCCCACGGAATCGCTCACGGCAAGGCCTAGGAAAATGAAGGCGGCGGGAATGGTGATCAGTCCTCCAAGAGCGACCTCGCAGAACTGGTTTCCGGCGGCGCTGGTCAACGAGCTGAGTGCGATATCGTCATCCTTTTTCAAATAGCTCGAATAGGTGATGATGATGCCGAAGCCTACCGAGAGACTGAAGAAGATCTGCCCGGTGGCATCGAGCCACATTTTAGGGTTTAGGATCGACCGGAGAAAGCCGAGCGGGGCGTCGGAATCGACCCCTCGCGGATTCCACATGAACCCGAGGCCGTCGAGAACGGTGCGGCCTTCGTGCTCGGGCAGGGTCAGCACCCGCAGAAGGACGAGGACGGCGCAGACCACAAGGGCTGGCATGGCGTAGAGGCAGAAGCGTTCTATGCCCTTGCTGATACCGCGGTAGATGAGGGTGAAGTTAAGTAGGAAGCAGATTCCGAGGAAGACCAGGCCGGGACCCCGGTAGGCTGACCCGTCTTCTTGAGCGCCAATGAAGGTGAAGAGGAAATCCTTGAATGGTTGGGATGCAATTTCACCGTCCGCGCCTGCCGCTCGGGCTTGGGCACCGACCTCGGCCATAGCCCCGGTCAGGTAGTACCAGGCGTAGCCCAGGCACCAGGACTCAATGAGTACGTAGTACATGTAGATCACCACGGGGACCAGCATGCCAAGCACGCCTATGTAGGGCGAGGCCCGGTTTGGGGCGATGGAGCGGTAGATGCCGGGGCTGGAGTTGTGGCCCCGGGTTCCTCCGAAACGCCCCATGGACCATTCGCCCCAGGCGAGGGGAAGGCCGAGGAGGAATAGCGCAATGAAATAGGGGATCATGAAGGCGCCGCCCTCGTACTGGGCGGCTAGGCCGGGAAAGCGAAGGAAATTGCCCAGTCCGACGGCACTTCCAGTTACGGCCAGGATGACGCCGATGCGGGTGCCCCAGCGTTCTCGTTTAGGTTGCTCGCTCATAGGGATAGCTCCATAGGTGAAAGCCCGAAGCATAATCGCCAAGCCCCTCATGGCAACCCTGTTTTTTCACCTGACATTCCGGCAGGCCGAAGGCTGG
>CBFGVE010000532.1:0-1827 GCA_965651915.1 uncultured bacterium | reverse complement strand
GCGGGCGAGGCATCTACCGCGGAGGCGATAGCGCTGTCAATCGTGGCGGCATCGGCCAGGGCCACCCGGGTTGCGATTTTCCCGGTGAACTTGTCGAAAACCTCCAGATCGGCGTTGGGCTGCTCTGGCCTGTTCGCGAGGTAGTAGGGGTAGGTGGGCGCCAGCGATGTGGAGGCTTTCATAGGCGTGTGGTCTCCTTGTCGGGGTCCAGCTTGAACAGCAGGCAGTTTGGCAAGCCGGCATAGGTGCTGATCGTTACGGAAAAGCGCCCGGCCGAGGTGTAGTCCAAGCCCCTCATGCGTAGGCTCCGGCGTTTGGGTCGCTTAGCCTCTTTCATTTTCCGCAGATCCTCGGGGGGGCTTCTGGGCTGGGGGATGACGCCAGCTCAGGTCGCGTATCTGCTCCAGGATGCCGGCCAATTTCTGGCCCGTGTCGGTGAGGCTATACTCGACATGGGGCAGGGTACCGGGGTGCTCCTGGCGGTCGATGATGCCGAAATCGAGCAGCTTGCGTAGCCGCTCGTTGAGAATTTTCTTGGAAATTCCAGGGATGTAGCGCTCGAGTTCGCCCGGACGGGTGACGCCCTCGGCAATTGCAGCCACGACGCCGGCAGACCACTTGCACCCGACCACATCCTCGATGCGGTGGTAGGCCTTGCGCTCGCCGACGCTTAGAAAACGCTTGGAGGAGCTCATGCCTCTATCCTAGGCCAATGCAGAGCGATTGCAAGCGGGCACCATTTTGTGCCCGGTTGAGTCCGCGACAGGCCACGCTACGCTGTGATCAGGATTTGGACATGGTGTCCATTTTCCTCCAGACATTCCACCAAGGAGACGATCATGAGCAAAAGCAAAGCCACCTTCTACCACGCGGGCTGTCCCGTCTGCGTCGCCGCCGAACAGCAGCTTGCCCAGGCGATCGACCCCATCCGCTACGACCTCGAAGTTGTCCACCTCGGCGAAGCCCGCTCGCGGGTTGCCGAGGCCGAGCAGGCCGGAGTGAAATCGGTACCCGCACTTCTGCTCGGAGGCCAGGTATTCCATATCAATTTCGGCGCAGCACTCGACGCGCTGAAGTAGTAGGTATAGGCCTCGCGCCGGAACGGGCCGTTTCGGCGCGGGGCTTTCTGCACGGGTTGGCTGGCTAGGGTTTGAAAATGGCTGTGGGAACGGCACCGGGTTCTATCGGGCCGATCTGGCCCCGTCCGCTTACCGGAAGGGCGAAGCCATCCTTGCCCGCCTCGGCGTAGCGGGCGAACCAGCTCTTCATTTGCTGGCTCAAGGCCTCCCTGCGCACGCGGTGGGCGGGATCGTCCACTAGGTTGTGTTCCTCCCCGGGGTCGGCTGCCAGGTGGTAGAGTTCGTTGGGGCCATCGGGGTGGCGGAGCACGAGCTTCCATTCGCGGGTGCGGATCATGCGGGTGGGTCCATATTCGTCGAAGATCACCACGTCGCTGTCGGCTCCCTGGGCCTCGCCCCGCAGGAGTGGCGCGAAGGAGTGGCCGGGAAGTTCATCGGCGTGGGGGTTGGGAAGGCCGAGGTAGTCCAGCAGGGTGGGGAAGATATCGTAGTGGCTTAGCATGCGGTCGCTGACCAGTCCTGCAGGGAGCCGTCCCGGCTGGCTCATGAGGGCGGGCACCTTGACCGCGGTGTCGTACATGTTGAGCGGGTCGGTGCCGTTGCCTTTACCGTAGATGCCATGGTGGCCCATGCTCATGCCGTTGTCGCTGGTAAACACGATCAGGGTGTTTTCGCGCTGGCCATTGGCTTCCAGCCAGTCGAGCAGACGACCGATGTTTCGGTCCATCTCCTCGATTGCGGCATAGTA
>CBFGVE010000531.1:0-1828 GCA_965651915.1 uncultured bacterium | reverse complement strand
CGAGGTCGTCGATCACCGACACGTCGAAGGCATGGATGGCGCAGGGAATCCCGCGCGAGCGGCAGAGATGCGCGAGCAGGTGGTTGGTGTCCTCGATGCGCAGGGCGGAGACGAGGATGCGGGCGCGCTCCAGGCCGGCCTCGTCGAGCACCGAGGGATACTCCACGTTGCCGAGCATGGTCTCGCAGGGTAGCCCGGCCAATTTATGGGGATCGGTATCGAGGGCAAGCACGCGGGCACCCCGCTCGTGGAGACGCTCGGCGATGGCTCGGCCCAGCCCGTTCATGCCCACCACGATGGCGTGCCCGCTGCGCTCCGGCGGCGAAGCCCCATCCTTGGGATCGGTATCGCCGGCCCGGAACATGCGGAGCAGCCCCCAGCGGCGGCACCAGGCGTAGAGCGGCTCGCTGTAGAGGATCATATAGGCGGAGATGGCGATCGTGACGATGCCGACCAGTGCGGTCACGGCGAGGATGTCGCTGCCGATGAGCCCCGCGCTCACCCCCATCGCCGCGAAGATGAACGAGAACTCGCTGATCTGGGCGACGGTGACGCTGGTGTTGAAGGCGGTCTTCTCGCTGTAGCCCATGCGGGCGATGATCAGCATGAAGATGAAGGGATTGCCGAGCAGTACGAAGAGCGAGAGCACCAGGGAGGGTATCAACCGCTCGCCGATGGGTCCGAACTCCATCTTCACCCCGAGGGTGACAAAGAACACCGCGATGAAGAAGTTCATCAGCGGGTGTACCCGGCGCCGGAGGTCGTCGCTGTGGGGAAGCTGGGCGAGGCTAATGCCAGCCAGGAAGGCCCCGATCTCCAGAGACAAATGCAGCAAGTGCGCCGCCGCGACCACCAGGAAGCACCAGCAGAGGCTCCAGATGAAATGCAGCTCGCGGGACCGCGACGCCCAGCGGGCAGGCCCCGGCAGGATGAAGCGGGCGGCCAGGAGCACCACCCCCAGCAGGGCGAGCATCCCGCCGAAGGAGGCGGCGAGCCCCCGGCCCACAGCGGCCAGGGTGAAGGCCTCGCCCTTGCCGAGCCCAGCGAGAAAGGTCAACACCAGGATGACCACGAGGTCCTGCACCAGGAAGATGCCCACCGCGATGCGGCCGTAGAGCGAGTTCAGCTCTTTCTTCTGGTCGAGCAGCTTGACCACCACCACGGTGCTGCTGAAAGTGAGCGCCACCGCGAGAAACAGGGCCTCCATCGGTGTGAATCCCAGCGCCCAGGCCACCCCGTAGCCGATCAGCGCAGTGAATACCACCTGGCCCAGGCCAGCGGCGACCGCGACCGGCCCCACGTCGCGGATCTTGTCGAAGCTCAGCTCCAGCCCCACCAGGAAGAGCAGCAGGGCGATGCCCGCCTCGGAAATGAGGGCGAGAGACTCCGCGTCGCCGATGATCCCGGTCAGCGGACCCAATGCCAGCCCGGCGAGGATGTAGGCTACGATCGAGGGCATGCGCAGGCGGGCCGCCAGGAAGGCGAAAACCACGCCGGCCATGATGATGATGCCCAGGTTGGAGAGGTATTGGTCGTAGAGCATGGAAAGTCCGTTCGTCCTCGGTGCGGGGACACTAGCACAGGCTTGCGCTATTGGGAAATGCCTATATGCTTTCGGCAGCGCAAGCCCACCCACCCCGGATTTCCCCCCATGCACGGACTCCAGTTTCTCCAAGATCTCGCCATCGTGATGCTCGTTGCCGGGCTCGTCACCCTGCTCTTCCGCTGGCTCCGCCAGCCCGTCGTGCTGGGCTACCTGCTGGCGGGCTTCATCATCGGTCCCTTCACCCCGCCATTTCCAATGATTAGGGACGAAACCACCATCCGT
>CBFGVE010000530.1:0-1831 GCA_965651915.1 uncultured bacterium | reverse complement strand
CCGACCCAGGCCTGGCCACCCCACCTCCCCCGAAAGGACCCCGCGATGCTCAAAGGAATCTCCCCCCTGCTCTCCCCCGATCTCCTCGCCGTGCTCTGCCGTATGGGCCACGGGGACGAAATCGTACTTGCCGACGCCCACTTTCCCGGCCACACCTTCAACCAGCAAACCCTTCGGGCAGATGGCCTCCGGATCCCCGCCCTGCTCGACGCCATCCTCCCGGTGTTCGAGCTGGATGCCTATGTGGACGATCCCCTGGTGATGATGGAGGCGGTTTCCGGCGACCAGCTCGACCCCAGCGTGGAAAGCTCCTACCGCGCCGCCATCGACCGCCATGCCCCCAAGGCTCCCGCCATCGCCCGCATCGACCGCTTCGCCTTCTACGAGCGGGCCGAGAAGGCTTTCGCGGTGGTCATGTCCGGCGAAACCGCCAAGTACGGAAACATCATCCTCAAAAAGGGCGTCACCCCGGTCTAAAGCACACCCATGAACACAAGCTCCCCCACCCGCTACGCCACCGTCATCGGCGTCCGCGAAGACAAGCTGGACTTCTACAAAAAGCTCCACGCCGAAGCCTGGCCGGAGATTCTGAAGCAGATACGGAAACACAACATCCGCAACTACTCGATCTACCTGCGGAAGATGCCGGACGGGAAACACTACCTCTTCAGCTACTTCGAGTATACCGGCACCGACTTCGACGCCGACATGGCCCAAATGGCTACCGACCCCACCAGCCAGCGCTGGTGGGCCGAGTGCAGGCCCTGCCAGGAACCCCTAGCCAACCGCAAGGGCGACGAGTGGTGGTCGCCGCTTGAAGAAATTTTCCACACGGACTAAGAACCTGCCCGCGCACATCGCGGCGAGGCCAAGAGATCCCGGCATGGCCATCGGGGCTTTCACGGTGATCACCCCATAGAACATTGACAATCGCCATCGTGTTGTCTATTGGATCGGAATGCGCTTCCGCCCCACCACTGCTGGTTCCGAGCCGGGCTTTCACACTGGCGCACTGCGCTCCCGCCGCCATCTACTAGCGGAGAAGCAACCGCACCCCTCTTATCCCTAACATCCCAACCCCGTCCCAGGAGACCTCCCATGCGAGCCCTGCACCTGAAGACCCTACTCCGCTCCTCAGCCTGCGCCTGCCTCATGGCCAGCTTCGCCTCCGCCGAGGTACCCGGCCTCATCCACTACCAGGGCAGGCTGATCGATGGAACCAATCTTGTGAATGGCACCCTCCCTATTCGCTTCCGCATCCACGGCGATCCGGTAGCCAACAACATCCTGTTCGAGTCCACCAACGTTATCAATGTCGTGGACGGACTCTACTCGACCCATATCGGCTCCTACGTCGTATCCGGCACGCTGGACGCGGCACTGAGCGTTTCCCAGGCGTGGCTCGAAGTTGTGATCGACAGCACGACCCTCTCCCCCCGTGAACGCCTCACCGCAGTCCCCTACGCCCGGCAGGTCGGAGGGCTTCTGCTTGCGACAACGGGCAACATCATCCTGAACCCCGACGACGGAGGCCACCTGTTCCATCCATCCGCGCAGCGGAGCGTAGTTGGCGGCGGTCTCAGCAATATGGTGGACGACGTATACTGGGGTGTCATCGGCGGAGGTCGGCATAACGAACTCCACGACTTCGCCGACCAGAGTGTGATCGCCGGAGGATTCAGCAACCGCATTTTCAACGGTGCCAGCTCCGGCGTGGTCGGCGGCGGAGCGTACAACGCCATCGCCACAAACGCCATCTACGCCACCGTCCCCGGCGGCTGGGGCAGCTTCGGCTTCGGGAACGGCCAGTTCAACAACCCGACCGGCGTGG
>CBFGVE010000529.1:0-1838 GCA_965651915.1 uncultured bacterium | reverse complement strand
TGGGCACGGCTACCTGCAGCGTAGACGAACTGAAGGGCGCTTTCGCATGACCCGCGCCGTCGCCGTCATACCCGCCCGTTGGGGCTCCACCCGTTTCCCAGGCAAGATTCTCGCTCCCATCTGCGGTCGTCCGCTGCTGCACTGGGTCGTCGAGCGGGTAGGGCAGGCGAAGACCCTCTCCCAGATTTTGGTAGCCACCGACGATGAGCGCATTGTCCAGGCGGCCGAGCAGGCGGGCTGCCGGGCCGTAATGACCCGCGCCGATCACCCCTCGGGAACCGACCGAATCGCCGAGGCTGTAGCCGGTGTGGAGGCCGATGTGGTCGTCAACGTCCAGGGCGACGAGCCCCTGATCGACCCCGCCCTTATCGACGAACTGGCCGGCTCGCTGTCCGGAGGGGAAAGCTTCCAGATGGCGACCGCCGCCGTCCCCCTGGAAGACCCGGTTGAGATCGCCCGAAGCGCCGTGGTCAAGGTAGTCGTTGCCGACGACGGTGCCGCGCTATACTTCAGCCGTTCGGTCATTCCTCACATCCGCGACGCGTTGCCTGGCCAGCCTCCGCCGGTTGGCGTGTACCTCCGCCATGTGGGCATCTACGCCTACCGCCGCGACTTTCTGATCCGCCTTGTGGCCACGCCGCCCAGCAACCTCGAACTTTTGGAAAAGCTGGAGCAGCTCCGAGCCCTCCAGCTTGGCGCGAGGATCAAAGTGTTGCGTGTTTCCGACACGGGTGCCGGGGTAGACGAACCAGGCGACGTGGCCCGGGTAGAGGCGAAAATGCGCGCGTTGGGACTAGTTTAACCCGGGCAATTCCGGACAAGGAGTTTTATGCGAAAGAAGACCATTCGAGTTGGCAAGGTGAGTATCGGGGCGGGAAGCCCGCTATTTCTAATCGCCGGGCCCTGTGTCATCGAGAGTCGAAAGGGGTGCCTGGAGATCGCCCGTCGGCTGGCCACCCTGGCCGAGCAGGAGGACATACCCCTGGTATTCAAGGCTTCCTACGACAAGGCCAACCGCACCTCGGTCAGTTCCTACCGGGGCCCTGGACTTGAGGCGGGACTCGAAATTCTTGCGGAGGTCAAGCAGCGCTTTGGTCTTCCGCTGCTGACCGATATTCATCAGGTCAGCGAAGTTGCGCCAGTCGCCAAGGTGGTCGATATTCTGCAAATTCCGGCCTTTCTCTGCCGCCAGACCGATCTGGTCATCGAGGCGGGGCGGAGCGGTGCGGTGGTCAACATCAAGAAGGGCCAGTTTATGGCCCCCTGGGACATCACCAATGTCGTCAAGAAGATTGAAAGCACCGGAAACCGCCGAATCCTGCTCACCGAGCGGGGAGTTTCGTTTGGCTACAACAACCTGGTCGCCGATATGCGCAGTATTCTGGTGATGAAGGAGACGGGCTATCCGGTGGTGTTCGACGCCACCCACAGCGTGCAGCATCCCGGTGGTGCAGGCACGGAGTCGGGCGGCGAAGCCCGCTGGGCGCCTTTCCTTGCAAGGGCGGCTACGGCGGCCGGCTGCGATGGCATCTTCATGGAAACCCACGTCCGCCCGGAGGAGGCGCTGTCCGACAAAGCGAACGCGGTGCCCTTCTCCCAGCTCGGACGGATCTGGCGCACGTTGCGGGCAATCAACGAAGTGGTAAGGGAAAGCCGATGAACGTGAGGACCGCGCATTTCCCCCTGGGCCGCGCTCTCCGGCTGCTCGCCGCCCTGGTTCTCGTGTCCGTGCCGGCGTGGCGGGCCGATGCCCAGCAGGCCGTCCAGGAGGTGTCAGGCTTTTCGGTGCCCGAGTACGACTCGGAAATGCGGCTTAAATCCATGCTGCACGGCGACTT
>CBFGVE010000528.1:0-1842 GCA_965651915.1 uncultured bacterium | reverse complement strand
CAAGGTGACGGCGGCGCTTTCCAGCCGCTCCGACCAGTATGACGTCTTCATGACCGGGGCCTACCAGACCTGGCAGTATGGGCCGGCCGGCTGGCTGGTGGATCTGCGCGAGTTCATCGAGGACCCCTCGAAGACGGCGGAGTCCTACAACTGGGAGGACATCCTGCCGGGCCTCAGGCAATCGACCGCCTGGTCGGGCGTTCCCGGCGAGCCCCTGGGCGGCGAAAACGCCAAGCAGTGGGCCCTGCCCTGGGGCTTCGAGGCCAACTCCGTCTCCTACAACCGCCGTATCTTCGACCAGCTCGGCATCACCCCGCCGGAGAATCTGCCCGACATGATCGAGAAGGCGGTGCGGATCACCGAGGAGGTGGAGAACGTCTATGGCATCGGGGTGCGCGGAAGCCGCAGCTGGGCCACGATCCATCCGGGCTACCTCTCCGGCCTGGTGAACTATGGCGGCGGCGACTTTGCCGTGGAGAACGGCAAGTTGGTCCCGCGCATGAACAGCCCCGAGGCCAAGGAGTTCACGCGCCTCTGGATCGACATGATCCAGCGCGCCGGCCCGCGCAACTGGACGACCTACACCTGGTACGAGGTCGGCAACGACCTGGGGGCGGGCGCCAGCGGCATGATCTTCGACGCCGATATCCTGGGCTACTTCCAGAACAGCGGCACCGCCGAGGCGGGCAACATCGGCTTCCACCCCTTTGCCGCCAATCCGGAAGCCTCGGCCCCGACGCCGAACGTCTGGATCTGGTCCCTCGCGATGAACGAGTTCTCGCGGGAAAAGGATGCCGGCTGGTACTTCATGCAGTGGGCCAGCGGCACGGAACACACGACCTTCGGTGCCACGGCAGCGGACCTGGTGAACCCGGTACGGCAGTCCGTCTGGGACAACAGCGAGTTCCAGGAGCGCCTGGAAGAAAGCTATCCAGGCTATCTCGCGCAGTACCAGGCCTCGGCGGACGGCTCGAAGATCTACTTCACCCCGCAGCCGCTCTTCTTCAACCTGACCACCGAGTGGGCGGCCAGCCTGCAGCGCATGCACGCCAACGAGGTGCCCGTCGACGAGGGGCTCGACATGCTTGCGGAAAGCGTGGCGCGCCAGCTTCGCGACGCGGGAATCTCCGACTGAGGATCTCGACCGGGACGCCCTTCGGGGCGCCCCGGTCCCTTGCGCCGAAAGACGGAGGACAGGGGAGCCAAGTCCATTGACCGATCTAGTCGCAGAGCGGCAGAGCGCCTCTGCCCCCGCACGCCGTCGGGGCGCGCGGCTGCTGCCCTACCTGCTGAGCCTGCCGGCCTTGCTGGTCACGATCGGGATCCTCATTCCCTTCGGCACGGCGGTCTACTATTCGCTCCAGCGCTACAACCTCGCCTTCCCAATGGGGCGGCGGCTGATCTGGTTCGAGAACTACATCAACTTCCTGAGCGATCCGGCCTTCTGGCACACCCTCAGGATCTCGCTGCTCTATACCGCCCTCGCGGTCGGCATCCAGCTGGTGCTGGGTCTCGGCATCGCGCTCCTGTTGCGGCGCCGGACCTGGTTCAACGACATCATGAGCCTGCTGCTGATCCTGCCGCTGATGGTGGCGCCAGCGATCGCCAGCCTGATGTGGAAGTTGATGACCCATCCCAACTTCGGGGTGCTGAGCTATCTCGTCGGCCTCATCGGCTTTCCCGACTTCCGCTGGGCCTCCGCCCCGGGCAGCGCGCTCTTCACCGTCATCCTGGTGGATACCTGGGTCTATACCCCCTTCATCACGATCCTGCTGCTGGCAGGTTTGCGGGCCCTGCCGCGCGAGCCCTTCGAGGCAGCGGAGCTCGACGGGGTGCCGGCCA
>CBFGVE010000527.1:0-1846 GCA_965651915.1 uncultured bacterium | reverse complement strand
GCCCACTCCGCCTATACCCGGACGCTCGCCCAGGACCCCAGCCAGCACAACGCCCGCTACAACCTCGCCCTGATCGAATACCTGAAGAACCGCGAGAACGAGGCGCTCTTCCAGCTCCGCCGCCTGGTGAGCGCGAAACCCGACTACGCCGCTGCCCACAACCTCCTCGGCCTGATCTACAGCAAGTCGACCCGCACCCGCGCCGAGGCGGTCCAGCACTTCCAGCGCTTCGTCGAGCTAGCCCCCAGCGACCCCCACGCCGCCGCCGCTCAGACCTGGATCCAGCAGAACCGATAGCGGCCAAATTCGCCGCCACCAAGGGCAGCGTTTCGCCACCAACCCCGAGGCGAATATGGAAAGCGGCGCTACGCACCGAGGCCAGCGGGCCGGAGTCACTAAGCTCAGCTTATTCCCTCAAAACACCCCCCAAAAAACGCCCGCAAGCCCATTTTTAGGGGTGTTTTTAAACACAAACTACTGCAATAAAACCACTTATCGATGTTTAGCATCGAAATGAAGCGCGGCTTCAACTGGAAATGCGGGTTTTTGCTGGGGTTTTCACTAAAAATTTAAAAGTTAAGACGTGACCGAGCCTAGACGCCCAATAGGTGCACTTTCCGGCCGTCAGGCCTGTGCATTTTTAGGTCTTCCATAGCCAACCAGCCCAGCGTCCACCTCCCCTGCGCGAAGCGCAATTTCCCAAATTCGCCTCACCGGTCCCCGCCGCTCACCACCGCCACCCGCGCGAATTTGGGAGGCGCTAGCGGGTGTTCACCATCCAGGCCGAGAAGGCCTCCAGGAACGCGATGAAGCCCGGCAGGTGCTCGCGGGGAAAGCCATACTTCGCGGGCGCATCCTCCAGCGTCCGGCGGAAGCAGGAGAGCCACACCTTCCGGGCCTCCTCGTCGATGCGGAACGGCAGGTGGCGCGCCCGCATCCTCGGCGGGCCGTGGCGCTGCGCGTAGAGCGGCGGGCCACCGAGCAGCCCCACGAAAAACGCCGCGCTGCGCCGCGAGGCCTCTACCATGTCTGGCGGAAACATACCGCGAATCTCCGAGCGCTCCAGCTCGGCGTAGAAATCCTCCAGCATGCGGAAGACCGCCGCCTCGCCCATCCGCCCATAGATCTCGCGGCTCGGCCCCGACTGAGGAGGGCCGCCGGGGGGCACGAAGACATCAGGGCGGGGAGGGACGGAAAACTCGGAAGGGGTCATGGCATCCATGGCAGAAGCTTGCAGTGCGCGGGTTGAACTGTAATAGTGGGGCATGCCGCGAAACGCGGCGACGCCGCGCTCCCAGCACAACCCAGACCATACCTATGGATCAGCCGACCGCCAAACGCAAAGTCCTCGTCACCGGGTCCGGGGGTCTCATCGGGTCGGCGCTCGGCGCCCGCATGCAGGCCGACGGCTGGGAGGTGAGGCGGCTCGTGCGCACCCCCGCCGCCCCCGACTCGACCCTCGTCGTGTGGGACCCCGACTCCTTCAAGATCGTCAACCCCCAGCTCCTCGAAGGCCTCGACGCCGTCGTCCATCTCGCCGGCGAGAACATCGGCAGCGGCCGCTGGACTCCCGATAAGAAATCCCGCATCCGCAACAGCCGGGTGCAGGGCACCGCCCTGCTCGCCCGCTCCTTTGCCGAACTCCGCCAGCCGCCCAAAGTCTTCCTCAGCGCCTCCGCCACCGGCTACTACGGCCACCAGTACGACCTCGAACTCACCGAGAAAAGCCCCCTGGGCAAAGGCTTCCTCTCCCAGGTATGCCGCGACTGGGAGGAGGCCGCCGACATGGCCGCCGAGGCCGGCTGCCGGGTGGTGAAGCTGCGCATCGGCATGGTGCTCAGCCCTG
>CBFGVE010000526.1:0-1849 GCA_965651915.1 uncultured bacterium | reverse complement strand
GGGTATCTTCCTCTCCGAGGATCGCCGCATCCTCGATACCGACTGACCCCCCCCTCCCCATCCCGCTCCCAACCGTTGTCCCGACCATCGTCGGAACCCGCTTCAAAGTTTTCCCGAAACCACGCCCCCAGCCAGAGGCTCGTTCCGCGGCGTCGCCACTACACCAGGACCTTCGGCAGCCCCAGGCAGTCACCCGGAAGTCCAAGCACATCGCGGACAAAATCGTCCAGCCGATCCCGCGTTTTCCGGGAAAGCACTTTTTCCAGCTCTTCCATGCCTTCCGAACTGATCATGAAGGGCATGTAGCTGAAAATCAGGTCGCCGGCCTGGCACTCGGCGTAGATGTTGTAGGATTCGCACTCGCTGCGCCGCCTGCCGGTGAGGATGCACGCTTCAAGCCAAGGCTCGTGGTCGGGAAATGTTGCGATGAGCTGCTCCCGTCGCCGCTTGACGTCTACCCTCTCTTCAAAAAAGTGCGCCACCAACTCCAGCGACTTCTTGGACAGATCGTCGCGCAACTGGTACCGGCAGGGATAGCAGAGCGCGTACTCGAAGATGACTTCACTACCCTGGTAGGACTTCTCGACGATGTGCGCATCCTCTTCGCCGAATGGCTTTCCGCACATCGAACAGCAGGCAAAGGGTTCGTCGGTTAGAAAGGAGTGGAACACCCTGGGAATGGGTTTGAACTCCTCGAAGTACTCTATCTCTTCCATTGTCACCTCATTCGCAGGCCATCCACACCCCGTCCGCCGCGCTCCACCACGACGTCGCCCCGGAGCACCGCGTCGGGCTCGAAGCTGACATCGCCCACCACTTTCAGGCTCCGGCATTCGATGAGCGAGGGAGCGCCGCGAGGGAAGCGCGCCGCGAAGTCGTCCATGTTCTGGTAGTAGCGCGGATCGAGCTGGATGACCGGGGGCGGTCCCTGCCGCCGCGCCGATGGCCGCAGCTCACCATTTTCGTGCAGGTCGAACAGATCTGACCAGAGCATTAGCAAATCAGAAGTGGTCTTCACCGGAGCAAAACGCGTACGTGGCACCCGCAGGAGCTGGGCGCCATCAAAACAACCGATCGCCGCACCCATCGCGCTTTCGATTTGAATGACCTTCCGCGAGGCGGGCTCCGAAGGTTCGACCGGCTTGACGTTGCGAATGATCGGCAATGGGAGCACCCCACCCTGAGTCGCAAGTTCGGCGTCCAGCGCATTCAGATCTATCCAAATCGAATTGGTGTTGAAGTATCGGTGGCGGGTTATGTTCTGGAAAGCCTCCTGCTCGTCCGGCGGACATTGCGCAGACTCCCGCAGTAGCAGCCTTCCGTCTGCTCCCCGCGCGAGATGCCCCCCTTTTCTGTCGGCCAGGGTGCGGTCGGCTACCTCCATCATGAACGGAGCGCCAGAGGTGGCGAAATGGGCCAGTACCGCCGGATCTAGCACCGCTCCCAGATTGTCGGCGTTGGACACGAAGGCATAGCGGTAGCCCTGCCGCAGCAAAGCGGCCAGCACGCCCGAGGACACCATGGCCGGATAGATGTCGCCATGGCCCGGCGGACACCATTCGCGGGAGGGGTTGGCCGGCCAGTCCACGGGCTCCAGGGTGTCGGCCCACAAGCGGGGACTGCGGTGCTGAACAAACGAAATCGGTACATCGCCCTGCCCAACCCCTAGCTCGGGATAGCGCTGTAGATAGGCCCTCGTGTCGTCCTCGGTGCTAAAGCTGTTCATGAACACCAAGGGCAGGCCCACCCCATGCCGGCTGCGCACATGCAGCACCTGCCGAGCAATGATGTCGAGAAAGGTGAGCCCGTCACGCACTGGCAGTAGCGATTTAGCCTGCTGAAGGCCCAT
>CBFGVE010000525.1:0-1851 GCA_965651915.1 uncultured bacterium | reverse complement strand
GTGCTGGAAGGCCGCGTGCTGACTCCCGACCTCGGCGGGCGTGCGACCACAGACGGCGGAGCCATTCGTCGTCGCCGCTAAGCTGCCATTCGCGGTAGAGCTTCATCAGGCAGCCCATCTGGCCATCGGCAGCGGCGAGCCAGAAGCGCTTCGATTTATCCTCTAGCTGGGCGATGGGAAGCGGAATCCGGAAAGGCATGTGGCCCTGATCGTTGGTTGCGTGGACGAATTCCAGCTCGCGGGCCGAGCGGGCCAGCGAGCCGAAGAGCAGGGGCGTCGTGTGCTCGTAGTTCCATACGTGGGTGCAGTTGCCGCGGCAGCTTCCCATATGGTCGTGGCAGCCTTCCCAGCCAAAGAAGTGGCCGTCGGGCGTTTGAAAGCAGGTTTGGCTGCGCAGGGTGCTCAGATTGAACAGCGCGGCCTCGAGAATCTCAGGTGGCAGATTGCTTCGGCAGAAGGCTTCGACGAAACGCAGCGTGTCGGCTTCGAGCCGGGGCAGACGGGGCACGATCTGTTCGGCGGCGTCCCAGGCGTCGGCGAAGCGCTGGGTATAGGCGTTGCCGACGATGGGCGCATTTCGTAGCTGGGGCGATTCGCCCCAGGCGGGGCGGTTGGGGAAATGCCAGGTCAGATAGAATTCAAAGTGGGCGGCATCCCCGGCGGGAATGTCGCGATGGATGGCGAGCGAGGCCACCGGGGCCTGATTTTTACCGCCCGCATCGGTGAGTCGTCCGCCCTCCAGCAGCTCTTCCCAGAATTTCCGCTTACGGTATCCCCAGGGCTGGGCCGGCCAGTCGGTACGGAAGCTGGCGTCGAGATCGGCGGCGCAGGTTAGCGCCATGGTTCCCCACGCTTCGGACGAGGAATCTACTCCATCGGACGACATGAAAATGCCCTGCACCGCCCCACCCTTCCGCCAGCCATTCCGGTTGTCCTTCGCCCCAAGGTAGCTGCGGGTCCAGTTCGGCGCGGGGGCGGACAGCTCGCTTCCGTCGACGCCGATAAAGTTCGGCACGGTGGCGCACACCGAGACGCGGGCCGCTTGGGGACCGGGATTGGAAACGGTGTAGCGGAGGACGGCAACGGGCTGGGCGCTGTCTTCCACGCGACCCGGAATGAGGGGGTTGAACGCCTGGAGCTGGACCTGCACTGGGAAATCCGGATCCTCAAGGTCCACCGTCGCGAACGGATAGGCGGTGGAGAAACGCGCAGAGCGGAAACGCGGGAAACCGTGCTGAGGCGCCTCGCAGCCCTCGCGGCCCTCGTAACGATAGAGAGGGATCGGGCCTTCGGCGACGCGGCCCTTCGCCTCACTTCCATCTAATTTTACCGCCACGCAAACAAACGGCCCCACCCCATCCATAACCGGCACAAAGCCCTTGGCAGGCCGATTCATCAATTCCCAGTCTCGGAGGTCGCCAAATCCGCCAAGCGATACGGTGCCGGTGCCAATGCCGCCAATTGGCAGGGCTATTCGGTCGAGATGGCGTTGATCGTAGTGCTTAAGAACGGGCCAGCGCGATGGGTGCATATCAATTTCCCTGGAGGTTTAAATGGTGTCTGAGGTCAGAATAACGTCGTTTTGTATCGTCTATTACACTAAATTACAATTCTTTACAGGCGTTTCTGTAGCGAGTAAAATACCACAACATTTTAACGAAGCGCTCCCCTTCGGAGCCGATTCCAACGAGAGGTTAAACAGCATGACGACCCGATTGACAATGGCCGCATTCGCCTTCCTGCTACTGAGCACTGCTTCACCGCGAGCCGAGGAGCTTGTCCCGCTGAAATCACTCGCCGAGGGCAAGTTCCTCATCGGCTTCTACCGCAACGCGCCGCCCAAGGAGACGC
>CBFGVE010000524.1:0-1855 GCA_965651915.1 uncultured bacterium | reverse complement strand
AACCCCCGCCAGCCGCCCCGCCGCTCCGGGAGATCCTTCCCCTGCAGCTCCCGCCCCCTCCACCTCCTCCGCAGCCAGAAATCGAACCGGAAACGCCCCTGGCCGATCCGCCCCCCATACCCAGCACGCCTACGCCCATCCCCCCTCCCGCCGAACTCGCCGTATCCATCGCCCCCGATGCGGGAACCCTCATCGCCTCGGCCACGCCATCGCCCATCCTCACCGGTTTGATGGGCGGCATGGACGCCATCCAGGACGTATTCGACTTCAGCGAGCTGGACCGCCCCCCGCAGCCCCTCTACATACCCAGCTTCGAGTATCCCGCCGAACTGCAGCGCCGGCGCGTATTGTCCGGTACCGTCGTGGTCCGGGTCCGCATCGATCCCGAAGGCCGCAGCTTCCTCGAAGAAACCCTGTCCTCCACCCACCCGCTGCTCACCCCCGTCGCGGAAAACATCGCCCGCCGGGCCCGCTTCTCCGTCACCGAAATCAATGGCCGCCCCGTCACCGTGCTCGGCGAATGGCCCATCACCCTCCAAGCCCCCCGATGACCGCCCTCCGCCCCATCATCCGGTCCGCGCTACTCGCAGGCTGCCTGGCCGCGGCGAACCCGGCTTCCGCCCAGTCGCTCACCCCCGGCTTCCCGCTCACCGACTCCGCCCCCGGCAGCCCGGACTTCAAACGCCAGTTCGAGGCCTCCTTCGCCCTCCACCCGTCGGCGGAGCCCCCGCTCACCCCCGAGGACCGTAGCCTCTATCGGAAAATCGAGCCCCACCTCCAGAAGGGCGAGACCGACGAGGCCATCGCCCTGCTCGAACGCGAGCGCGACGCCCTAAAGCGACCCGCCTTCGCCTACCTGCTTGGCAACCTCCACTACCAGGCCGACAACCTGGAGGCCGCCGAGAAGGCGCTCCGCCAGGCGGTCGAGGCCTACCCCGCCTTCCTCCGGGCGCACCGCACCCTTGGCCTGGTCTTCATCCGCACCGAGCGCTTCGCCGAGGCGGCCGAAACCTGGCAGAAGGTAGTCGCCCTCGGCGGCGGCGACGCCCAGAGCTACGGCCTGCTCGGCTACGCCTGGCTCAACCTGGACCGCATGTCCTCCGCCCTCACCGCCTACCGCATGGCCCGGATGTTCGATCCCGAGCGCATCGACTTCCGCCGCGGCGAGGCCCACGCCCTATGGTCCATGGGCGCCTACCCCGAAGCCATCGCCCTGCTCGACGAGCTGATCGCCGACCAGCCCGGACAGCCCGAATTCTGGCTGCTCCAGGCCAACGCCCTCATGCGCCAGCAGCGCTACCGCGAAGCCCTCGTGAATCTCGAAGTGGTGCGCGGACTGGGATCGGCGTCCGCCGATGTGCTGGCCCTGCTCGGCGACCTCTATCTTCGGGAAGACATGCTGGACCTGGCGCTCGGGGCCTACCGCGACTGCCTGGCATCCGGGCCTCTGAACGATCCATCCCGCCTGCTGCGTCCGCTCGAGCCGCTGCTGGCCGCCGGCCGCGCCGGGGAGGCGGAAGACTATCTGAAGCAGGTCCAGGCAAGGCATGCCGATCTCGCAGCCCCCGCCCTGGAACTAGCCCTCGCCCGCATCGATCTGGAGCGCAGCCAGACCGAAGCCGCCCGGCAGCGCGTCGAGACCGTGCTGGAGAACCTGCCCCTCCATCCCGAAGCCAACCTACTGCTTGGACGCATCCATATCGCGGATGGCCGCAGCGAAGAGGCCCTGATGTGCCTCGAACGGGTGCGTGGTGACGAGCGCGCCGAGCGCGAAGCCCTGCTCGAACAAGCCCGGCTGCACATCCGCGAGCGCCAGCCTGAACGGGCCCTCCCCCTTCTGCGCCAGGTCCAGGCC
>CBFGVE010000523.1:0-1859 GCA_965651915.1 uncultured bacterium | reverse complement strand
CTGCTGGCCGAGCACAAAGGCCTGGTCGTCATCCGACAACCGATCAAGCTGTATCCGCAGCTCTGTCCCTTCCTGCGTACGAAGCTGCACGCGGTTTCCAATGATCGAGACATAGGTGGCGGTCACTGTTTTCCCGCCCTCGCGGGAAGTCCATACGCGTTCCGGGTTTTCCTTGCCCGCGTCCCCAATGACTGGGCGCCCAGCAAGGAAAAGCACGGCGAAAAAGAAAACGAAGATTCTGCGTGCCCTCATAAGCCCTATCTATGTACCCACAGCGCCGGAGGATGGCAACCCTAAGAGCACACTGTTTACCGGGTGGCCAGCCGCTCGAACAGGGCCTGCATCCGGTCGGTGGTCCGATCCACGTGGAAGTCCTGGGCGATGCGCTGGCGGGCGGCTTCGCCCATCCGGGTCCGCAGGGCCGGATCGCGGGCGAGCTGGCAGATCGCCGCAGCCAGGCAAGCGGGATCGCGCGGAGGCACGACTAGTCCGCTCTTCCCATCCTCCACCAGCTCGACCATCCCGCCCACGCTCGACACCACCGGGGGAACTCGCTGGGCCATGGCCTCGATGACCGCCCGGGGCAGGCCCTCGCGCTCGACCGAAGGCATCACCGTCAGATCGAACAGTTTCGCCAGCCGCGAAGCCTGGGGCTGGGGCCCCGCCAGCACGAACGACGGCAACGCCCCGGCCTCCGCCGCGAGCCGCCTCACCCGGCGGTCCTCCGCGCTGCCGATCACGAGAAACTTCACCGGAAGATCGGGAGGCAGCAGGTGCGCCGCTGCGAGCAGCACATCGAAGCCTTTGACCGGGCGCAAATTGCCAATGAAGCCCACCACGATGTCGCTATCCGACAGGCCAAGGTCCTCGCGGGAAAGCGCGGGGGGAGCCGCGTACCACGCGGGATCGTGTCCCTTGTGGATCGTGGTGAGCCTGCTGGACGGCACGCGCTGGCCGAGAAGGTAGTCCTCCACCGCATGCGACACGCACACGATGTGGTCGAGCCGGGGGTGGAAATAGGTGAGGTAGCAGGCGGGGTCGAGCCGGTGGAGGTGCCCTGAAGTTCCCCGGTAGCCCACAATCGGGAACCGGGCTCCTCCCCGGGCGAGGAGGGCGGCGGAAAGCGTCTGGTTGTGCGGGGCGTAGACGGCGTCGGGACAAAACTTCGAGAAAATCCGGCGCAGATGGCGTATGGCCGAGAAATCGAGCCGACCGCTCACCGAGAAGTCGCGCAGTCCCACCCCCGCCTGCGCCAGCGCCTCCCGGTAGCCAGCACCAGGCTCGCAGCAGACCTCGACCTCGAGGCCTCGCCGGGCGAGCCCCTGGTAGATGGCGGATTCGGGACGGTCGAGCTGGCGGTTGACGACGAGTAGGCGCATGGGATGGAAAAGCAGGTGGAATTTGCGGGGGCGGGCGGCGAAGAGCTTGCGCCTCCGCACAGGCTAGCGGAGAATGCCCGAAAGTTCCAGTGTCCAGTCCGACAAATCGCGCCTTCTGGCCTGCCACCGCCAACCGGAGAACGCCATGCCCCTGCCCGACCACACCCTCGCCCTCCTGCTCCTCGGCCTTATCGGGGGAACCCTTAGTGGATTATTAGGCATCGGCTCGGGGATCATCATGATACCGGTCCTGGTCCATTTGGCGTTCACGCAAAAAGAGGCCCAGGGCATGGCCCTCGCGGTAATGGTTCCCATGGCGCTAGTCGGCGCTCTCCGATACTACTATCATCCTGCCGTACATGTTGACCTCAAATCAGTTGCAATCCTAGCGCTCGCCGCCGTCGCGGGCGCCTACCTGGGATCTACCCTCGCCATCCACGCCAGCCATGAATTGCTCCGGCGGCTATTCGCCCTCCTGAT
>CBFGVE010000522.1:0-1869 GCA_965651915.1 uncultured bacterium | reverse complement strand
AGCGATGGACTACTTCGCCGTCTCGCTCCCCGACTTCCTCGTATTCGATGTGGACCTGTCCGAGCGAAACCGCCGCCACTGCCTGTTCATGCAGGCGCTGGGCTGTGCCGGACTCGGGGATGCGCCAAGATCGGGGGAAGCCAGAGACACGCTACTCCAGGCAGCCCCCGACCACCCCGCCGCCCTTCTTCTGCGAAGAAGATCCTAGATCATCTTCTCGAACGGCCGCCAGAAGAATCCTCTGCGAGCATTGAGGAAGGAGCATTGGTACGGCCCTCGGAGGGGTCGTTATAAGGTGAAAACTTGAAAGGCTGTCGCAACGAATTCGGCTCTAGTCCCCTTTCAACAGCTCCGGCAGCTTGAGGGGATCCAGAGCGGTTAGCGGCTGGAAGGCTGCGCTGCCTACATACGCAGCGATGCTGTTGTGCAGGCAGATGCAGGCTGGACGTCCCGCGCCTTCGCGTTCGAAATCAATACTGGTGACGAGCAGCCTCCCCCGCCCCACCCGAGCCTCAAACGCAAGCGCGAGTTTTTTCGGATCGAACCAGTCGGGAATCATCTGGATCAGCGGGTCGCCAGGGAAACCTATACGGTCGAGTTCCATCGTCGCCGCGCGGGTGACGATGGGCCACCAGTTCCAGTCGCTGTGTCCCGGGGTGGGGAATCCGCCGAAGAGTGGATGCGCCGGATCACAAAGCAGGCCCAGGGTGTGGGGCGCCTGCCCCTTGGTCCATGTGGTATTCCAAAAAATTGAGGAGAATCCGGCTGCGACCATGGTCCGAACCCGGGCCGCCGGAATCTTCAACCACACCGCCGCGCCACCTTCTAGCTGGGCGAGTGTTCCGGCGTCCATTCGGTCCACCACGAGAACATCCCCGGCGCACCTCAGCGATTCCTCGGGATAGAGGTAGACACTCCAGTCGTTTTCGATTGCCATGCCTTCAAGGCCAACCACTAGCCGGGCTCGCGTGGGGGTGGGCACCCCGCCAAGGCCGCAATCGATCTCGCCCAAGACGCTCCACCCGCCGCTAGGCACATCCGCAGGCGGAAGACGGCCCTCGGCCAAGGTGAGGCCGGCGCTGTCGACCAGCCTCCAGACTGCTGCGACGCCAGCCAGCTCAGCCGGACCGAAATGGGCTATTTTTACTGGGGCGCGAAGGCGTTCGCCGGCGGTGAACAGATGCTGCGGAAGCAGGGCCAACGGAACGGTGGGTCCGCAGAAGCGGCGGTAATCGGCAGCAGAGCAGTAGCCCTTTTCGTCCCAGAAGGCATCGAGCACGCCAACCGGGGCGGTGCCTTGTCCGGGAAAATCATGCAGATCGAGCAACTGGAATCCGGCGAAGCCTTCGGTGCGCAACGCGGCCTCGATATCCGCCTTGTAGCAAAGCATCTGGAGCTTTCCGGACGCATAGAGAAGGGCGCGCTCCTGGTGGCCCATGCCCCTGGCATGCAGGAAGTCTCTAAAGATCTCGAAGTTCCTCGCCTTGAGCAGCCCGGTATATTTCGCGATTTCCTCGAAGTTAGGATAGGCGCACCATTGGCCGATCTCGTGGCTGATGGTGGGTTTCTCCGGGTGGGCGGCGATGAAATCGCTGAAGTCGTAGTCTGAGCGGGGCGGCTCGCGGTTGATCACGGAGTCGAGCCCCTCGCCCCAATGCTGGACGCGCGGTTCGTGTACGCTGTGGAAATCGGATTCGGGAATCATCGACCACCCGGCGCCACTGGTGTGCAGCCGGCGGGGTTCTTCATCTCGCCAGGTGGAACACCAGGTGCCGAGATATTCCTTGTGCCGCTCGCCGCCGGGTTCGTTGCCATAGGCCATGAGCAGAATCGAGGGGTGGTTTCCGAAGGCCCGGAGTATGGCCCGGC
>CBFGVE010000521.1:0-1890 GCA_965651915.1 uncultured bacterium | reverse complement strand
TAAGTGTAGGCGGGAAGGGTGTCGCGCAGGGCGCGGTAGTAGGCCTGGTCGCGCAGCTGCAGGAGCCCCTCCTCGAGGCCGAGCATGGACTCGATGCAGGCGTGCAGCCCGGCGATGACGTCGGAGGGATTCTTCGCGCCCCGGTAGGACTCGCAGGCGGTGGAGGGATAGATCACCAGCCGCCCATTCTCGTCGTGCTCGCGCCCGGAGCGCATGCGCTCGCGGGCCCGATAGTGCTCGTCGAAGAAGACCACCGCGTTTTCGATGAAGGGGACGAAGCGCGCGATGTCCGCACCGGTGTAGCGGTGGTATTCAAGGATCATGTAGGCGTGTTCAAGCTGGGATTCCCAGTGGTCGCTGATGCAGTGGTTGGCCATGACGCCACGCTCGACGAGGTCGTTGTAGCCGCGGCCGGCGTCGGCTCGGGGATCGCCGAAGGGGATCTCCTCGCCGCGGGAGCGGGGACCGCTCGCCCATCCGGAGCCGACGCCGGCGGCGATGCCGGGCACCCCGATGTATTCGCTGTCGCCGGCGCCGTCGTGGCCGAAGTTCGCCTCCACCCGGGCCCGGGCGCCCGGCAGGGCTTTCCGGTACAGCTCCATCTGGGGCAGGATGGCGTCGGCGTCGCCGGTCTTGAGCATCGGCCAGTAGAGCAGCCGCTGGTTCTGGGCGGTGAAGATGCCGCCGCCCCAGTCGCGCCAGTCGGGGCCGAAGCCGTGGCCTCTTTCCCCGGTCAGGCTCGCGTCGACGGTGAAACTCCCGCCGTTGAACTTGGAGGGGTACTCGCCAAACGCGTTGCAGCCGAGCTGGTACCGGAACAGGGTGTAGTTCCGCGCGGCCCGCCAGGCGGCGCTCGACGGATCGGGGCGGCCGGGCTGGATCACGATCCAGCTACGCTCCCAGAAATCGGCCCACCAGCCCGTAGTTCTTGCGCGGGCCTCCTCGATATCCCGCGCCGAGGCCGCGGCCAGGTCCTGCACCGCCTGCTGCCATTCCCCGAGGGTCTCGGTCTGGGCGATGTGGGTGGCAATTCGCACCTCGTGGCGTCGCGCCGGGGCCTCCGAGGCTATGCTCCACCCGCGGAAGGGGGTTCCCTGGTAGCTGCCCTCGGACGTGCCGGCGGGCGCGAAGCCCTTGCCGGCCAGCAGCCCCCCGAAGGTCCGGTTGCGGAGGTCGTCGGTAATGCGGTCCCGGTAGGCCTCGAGGCCCTGCTGACGGATCAGCAGATCGACGACGGTATCCGACGCCGGGTTGCGGTGGTAGAAGAGGACGGAGCCGTCGTCGGTGTAATCCACCACGTCCTTGCGCAGCAGCACCTCGCCGGGATACTGGAAGAGGGACATGAACGAGCGGCGGCGCAGGTCGTCGGGAATCCATTCGTCCTCGTTCCGCCAGCATTCGAAAGAGACGCGGGCCGCGACCTCCTCGGTGGAATCGACCTCGAGGCGGACCACCGGGCGCCCGACCTCGGCCCAGACGCGCACCGAAACCTCGGCCGGCCGGTCGCCGGACGGTACACGGCCCCGGATCTCGACATGGCCCTCGCGCAGCACCAGTTCCTGGCGGAACCCCTCGGCGTTCGGGCCGAAGGGATTGGGGTCGAGCCGCAGGCGGACGCGCCCAAGCTTGAGATACTCGTTCTGCTCGGCGAGGCTGCCACTCCGCTGGAGGTAGATGAGGATGTCGCCGGCCTCGGCCCACACGTTCATGCCGATGTCGCCACCGCCGCACGGCATGGACCCGGCCGCGTTCGCGCTCGGGCTTTCCCACACCACATTGTAGTCGTCCAGCATATCAACCTGCATGAGCATCTCCAGGAAGGGCCTCCCCCAGGGATTGGGAGGGGCGATTCATCCCAGTCACGGTAGCTGCACCCCCGCGCAAAGCAAG
>CBFGVE010000520.1:0-1894 GCA_965651915.1 uncultured bacterium | reverse complement strand
GGTCAGTAGCATTGCTCCGGCGAATGAGGCCCTGGTTCTTTGCTTAAACGGCATAGCGCGTTCTCCTAGTGTGGATTCCGGGTTGGTTGTCGGCGTCGCGGAGCGGCGAATATTCGCAATCTCCGCAAATCTTCTGGATATTGTTTGCTTTTATGCGTAGTATTACAAGCTCATTTCTGTGCAAACTTCTGCGGTCGGGCCGCGCAGCCCCGGTTATCGATGCGAAGCCAAAGGAAAGGATAGTGTACCTTGCCCAATAGTACGTGCCTCATAGGGGCCTTCGCCCTGGCCATCGCCTGCCAGGCAGCCCCCCCGGTACCGAATACGGATTCCGCTCCCGTGATGCTCACTTTCGAGGAGGCCGAGCTGCCCGGCGAAATCCGGGCCGAAGCCGGCGGCAGCGCTGAGCCATCCGGCCGCCGATTCATCCACGGCATACAATCGCTTGAATGGCACTGGACCGCTGGCTCAAGCCTACTCTTCGACTATCCCATTCCCTACGTGCCCGACCACGAGGCCTACGCAAGGCAGAATCAGCGCGCCTTGTCGGTTTTCTCTTTCTGGGTCTATTGCGAGGAGCCCTACCCCGATTCGAAGCTCCGGGTGGAGTTCGGGGCGAAGGACTGCGGTTTCGATTTCGGCCTGAATTTCACCGGGTGGAGAACCTGCTCGGTCGGCTTTAACCGCGATATGGAGGGATCCCCCCACCCCGGCATGCACGGGCTGCGGATCATCGCCCCCAGCAATGTCGCTAGCGGGAAACTCTTCCTCGACCGCATCGTCCTTTCCATTCCCGACCCCGTCCGCTTCCAATGGGCCGATGCCCAGGTACCCTTTATCACCAAGGGCAGACCAGTGCCCAGAATCCTCAGCCCCTCCCCCTCGTTCGACCCCGCCGAGCGACGGGAGGAGTACGCCCGCGGACTCGAGACCGTCGAGCGCCGCCTCGAAAATTCATTGCTTCCCAAGCCCCACACGGTTTCCAACGACACCATGGATGAATTGCGCCGCTTTTTCGAGTCCTGCCGGATCAAGGTAGAGGACGGCGCGATTACCGGCACCCATGTGATCATGAAAATGGCACACATCAAGGCCCGGCAGGACTCGGTCTATCCCGACAACCTCAGCCCGGCCGACCAGGCGGCACTGGACGCCTACAAGCTGCTGCGCCCCTATACCGACCACATGCTTGAAATCGCCAAGGCCTACCGCTCCCTGGAGCCGGACGACCCGCGCGCCGAGGAGCTGCGCAGCATGTTCGTGCTGATGAGCAGGCACCTCCTCGATCAGGGATGGCAGTACGACAGCGCGCTCGGGCACACAACCCTGTTCGGCTACGATTCACGTTCGTGGTACCCCGCCGTATTCCTGATGCGCGAGGTGCTCGGCCAGGAGGGACTGCTCGACCCCGTTGCCCGCTCCCTGATCTGGTACCTGCGTGAGAAAGTTGATTTCGCCCGCATGGAGTACGACCCCAAGGTCGGGGCGGATCTGGACTACCTGAACACTCTCGCGCTCTCCCACCTGACCGTCATCCTCGCCTTGCCCAACGGCAACGAGAAGCTCGGACTTCTCAACCGTTTCGGCGCCTACCTCTCGACCCTGCTCGAAACCAACACCCCCGGCACGGTCGACGGCATTAAGGTGGATGGGACCGCCTTCCACCATGGGGGCAACTATCCCGGCTACTCTTTCCCCGCCTTCCGCTCGTCGGCCAAGGTCTGCCACTTGCTCGACAGCACCCCGTTCTCGGTCCGCCCCGCCGCCGTAGCAAACCTGCAGCGCGCCCTGACCGCCGCCGTTCTCTACAGCAACCCCGAGACAGGCCTGGGCCTCTGCGGACGCCACCCCTTTGGCGAATCCTCGCTCGCCCATATCCCCGAGGCATTCGACC
>CBFGVE010000519.1:0-1905 GCA_965651915.1 uncultured bacterium | reverse complement strand
CCTGCTGCCGCATTGGACAGCTCGGCGGCCTCGAAAGCGCTGGCCCCGGCAGCTAGCGCCAAGACAAAGGTGGCGATCACCGTGTCCCCTGCCCCGCTCACATCGAACACTTCGCGGGCACGGGTGGGCGCGTGGCGGGGGGGCTTGCCCTGCTCGACCAGCAGCATGCCCTGGGCACCGAGAGTGACCAGCAGAATCGATGGCTGCCAGCGTTCCATGAGAATTTCCACGGTCCTACGGAGATGAGGATCGTCGAGCGGCGCAGCCTCGGGTGTTTTGTCCGCGACACCAGCCGCAAGGAAGGCCTCCCAGCGGTTCGGGGTCGCGACCGTCACACCGCGCACGTCCAGCGCGTGGTTGTCCTTGGGGTCGAATCCAACCGGAATGCCTAGTGCTTTCGCCCGGCGCAGTACGGTGTCCACCACCATCTGGTCTACCACGCCCTTGCCGTAGTCCTCGATGATGGCGCCGCTGCACTGAGGCAGCACCGAATCGAGGGCCTGGCAGAACTCCCGGAGAATCCCGGCATCGTAGCTTCCAGGCCCGTCCCAGTCCACCCGCACCACCTGCTGGCGATCTGCGATGACCCGGGTTTTTACCGTGGTAGACGCCTGGGGCGAGGAAAGGACCGCAGTGCTGCCAACACCCTGCTCGCGGAGGAGGCCCATCAGCGCTTCGGCGTCCCGGTCCTGGCCGAGCACGCCGCCCACATCGGCGCCCCCTCCCATGGCCCTAATGTTCCAGGCCACGTTGGTCGCTCCGCCGGGCATCGCCTTCTCTCGCTGCACCTGGACGACAGGAACAGGGGCCTCGGGGGAGATTCGGGTGACCTTGCCATAGATGAAGCGGTCAAGCATGAGGTCGCCCACCACCAGAATCCGCTGCTCGGCAAAGGCCTGGGCCAGAGATTGGATGCGGGAAGGTGCTACGGTCATGAACGGGGATCCTTTTTTGATTCAGCCACGGTGGGCGGACGAAGAATCCATGCATCATTGCCGGGACCGCGAACTTCCTTCAAGACGATTCTTACGCTGGCGACCGGTACCTTCACCGCGAGCTGCGTCATAACCCGGCGAGGATCCTGGGACACCCAGAGCTGCATCTCGCCCTTGTGGACAAACAGGCCCTCGAACTGGGCCCGGGGCTGGATAAAAAGACTGTCCACCTTCCCATATTTCTCAAGCGGAATTTTTTCGGTGCGGGGCGCTTCAACCAGCAGGTCGTAGAGCTTTTCATCCGCCATGACCCGGTAGGTGCCGGAATGACCCTCCTCCATGGGAATCGAACGCATGAAATACATGAAGCTGACGAGATCCCGGGTGTCGTTTTCGAGATCGAAGGTTTTTTCCTGGAGCTTCCCCCTCCGCATTCTCGACCAGTGGGCCTGCATGGCCTCCCAGTCGAAATGGGTCGTCTCATCGGTGCTGTAGGAGCCCTCGTTTAGGCGCTTGATGAAGCGGACCGGTCGGAAGGTCTCGGGGTCGACCAGGCTTTCGATGTAGTCGTCGACCGGGTAGATCCGGTTGAGCACGCCCCGGCTTCGGGTCTCGAAGGTGATGCGGATCAGGGTACGTCCCTCGTGTTCGATCCACTCCGAGCGGGCGCTGCTTCTAGCCACATGTAGGACGCCCCAGTGCACCGAATATTCCAGCTCCTCGCCGACCGGGAACCAGAGCGCCTCGTCGGATACACCTTCAGGAACCGCGTCTTCCGCATGGGCCATCGAGCCAGCGGACAAAAGGAGGCCAGCCAGAGCAAGAGAAACGCAGCGCGCCCGGGTTGCGGAAAGGGTTAGCGACATGCCCTTTGTTACCTCTGATCGGGCCTGTTTGCAAGCCGTTAACCGGAGAGAATGGCGAGGCAACCCGGGACTACCTGAGAAATTCCCGGCGTAGTGCCTATGAC
>CBFGVE010000518.1:0-1909 GCA_965651915.1 uncultured bacterium | reverse complement strand
ATCGGGATTCACCCGGATGGCGATGCGCCCCCGGCGGCCGGTGCGCTCCGCGCAGGCGGCGATGCGGTCCAGCTCGGGTTCGGATTCGACGGTGAAGTAGAGGATATCCTCTTCGAGTGCCTGACAGATTTCGCGCTCGGTTTTGCCCACCCCGGCGAACACGATCTTGCTGGCGGGGACGCCGGCGCGTCGGGCACGGAACAGCTCGCCGCCCGATACCACGTCCGCTCCCGCGCCGAGGCCGGCGAAGGTGCGGATCACCTCGCCGCAGGTGTTCGACTTCACCGCGAAGCAGATCAGCGGGCCGATCTCGGCCAGCGCCGAGGCGAGGGCCTGGTACTGGGCGCGCAGGTGGCTGCGGCTGTAGACGTAGAGGGGGGTGCCGTAGTGTTCGGCGAGGTCGGCGACGGGAACATCCTCGGCGTGCAGCGCTCCGTCTCGGTAGGTGAAGGCATCCATGGTCGGTCCTCGGGGGTGTTGAGATAGGGGAAGAAAGTGGAGCGCGGACTATAGCCTCCACGCCGCGTTTAGTCCACCCGGCACTTGCCGCCGGTCAAAAAACCAAGGTCCGCCGGAGCGGGTGCCGGGCCGGTGCTCAGTATTCCCCCCGGTATGGCCGGGGCGGAGTGGAGCGCAGGGCTTTGATTTGGGTGGTCGAGCCGACAATGCAGACCACCAGGGCGGTGCATAGGCAGGCTAGCAGGGCGGTCTGGAGGTGGGCGTCTGGAAGATCGAGCATCATCACAGCGGCGCAGTAACCGCCGGTCGTTATCAGCAGCGCCCCGAGCAGGCTGTGCCCCCAGATGATGCTCAGGTCGAAATAGGCGAAGTGGGTCAGCGCGAGGAGGCAGCCAATGCCGCCGACGCCCTTCCCGGCCAAGGTATTGATCCGGGCACCAAACATGGCGAAGCGGCGGCCAAGGAGCGCGCCGGCAATGGCGAGTGGAATTCCGATGGCGAGGGAGAGCGCAGTGGTGCCCGCCTGGATGGCCTTTTCGGGAAGGAGGGATCCGAGGGACGCGGCAAGCACGCTGCCTAGAGCGAGGCCAACCGCGATGCCGCCAACTATTCCATTCAGAATGGTGCTGAACTTGAAGAGCTTCCAGCCGAAAAAGCACAGAACCAGCCCAACCGCGATCAGGCCGAAAGCCATGGGGAGCATAAAAGCGCGGTGCTCCAGGAGGAAGGGGGTCGCCTGGGAAAGCGATTCTTTTCCAAACAGAGCCCGGAGCAGCGTCCACGCGCCCGACAAGGAGTCCGCAGGCTGGGGCTTGATGGTGGTGACGAGCCGGTCGGTGTGCTCGTCGACCCACGCCTGATCCAGCTCGCGAATATGGTAAGTGGAGAACCCCTCGGGGGTGCGGATGGTGACCTTGTCACCCTCGGTTCGGACGATATCGCCTTCGATGCGGTCGCCGGACTTGAGAAGTATCGGCTCGGCGTTCAGGCCGCAGGCAAGCAGGGCGAAGCAGGCGGTGAATAAGAAGAAACGTAGATCAGTCAACGGAGGGCATCCTCGGGTGGGGGTGGCCTGGCATGTACATGCCGGGAATCCTGCCCGGTATAGGCGCTGGCTGCAACAACTGCTTTGACAAAATCGAGCGCGGCTTCGTGCGACGATGCCGCGTACCCGTTCAACATCCGCACGAAAACGCCCAGGGTCCAGCACGTCGTCGTCCAGGGCCGTGTCGCCCTTCACTGCGGGGTCACCGCTTCGCGCGCTGGCGGGCGAGGCGGAGGATGCGGGTGATGAGCTGGGAGTAGCCGATGCCCGCCCGGGCGGCCGACTCGGCGAACTCGTCGCCGTCGGTGAGGTCGGGATTGGCGTTGCCTTCGAGGAAGTAGATGTCGCCGGTCTCGGTTACGCGGATGTAGATGCGTGCTTAGTCGAGGAATTATATCATGCGGT
>CBFGVE010000517.1:0-1909 GCA_965651915.1 uncultured bacterium | reverse complement strand
CGGGGGTGAACTGGATGCGGCCGAACTCGCAGCCGAGCACCTGGGCGAGGGTGCGCACCAGAAGGGTTTTCGCCACGCCGGGAACGCCTTCGACCAGGGCGTGGCGTCCGGTGAAAATGGCGATGAGGGTGTGGTCGACAACGCGGGGTTGGCCGATGATGACCTTGCCGACTTCCTGGCGGGCGCGTGTCAGGGTGTCGCGTAGCTGTTCCAGTGGCTCATGCATGGGGGGTGTCCTCCTCGTTCAGGCTGTGTTGAATGGATTGGTAGAGAGAAAGGGGATGCCGGGCCTGCGTGGCCTCCGCCGCCTCGGCGAGAAGGGCGCGCATACGCTGCGCGCTGGCCGTGCCGTTGCGCCGCTGCGGTGCGCGGGTGCGTTCCCACTCGTCGAGGCAGATGGCGTTGACCTGGCTGGGAGGGATGTTCCGGCGGAGCAGATTGACCAGTCCGAGCAGGGAGGTTTGCCCACCGACGGCGCCATTCTCGTCCCGGGCGGGGGGTCGGTGGGGCACGAGCGAGGTCGCGTTCCGCCAGATAAAGAGAGAGGCGAGAACCAGGATGGCGATGAAGAAGCCCTCGAGCCCATACTTGCGGGCGAGGATCATGACGCCACGGTCCTCGGTCAGTCCGTGGAGGCTTTCGTCGAAGATGACGCGCCGGTGCGGGCCCGCGATCCGCAGGAGCAGTTCGGGATGGCGGTCGGACAGCATGGCCTCGTTGCTGATGAGATAGGGGTCGGAAATGAGAACGAGCTGGCCCTTGCCGATAGTGCGCTCGATCCACACCGGCTTGCCGCCGATATGTAGCACGGTAGTCCAGTTGTCGTCGAGCGGGGCGAAGGTGGTGAGGCTGTGCCAGGGAATGGCGATTCCATGTCCGGGTTGCTCGGCCTCGGTCGCATCCACGGGCTGGTCGAGGTAGGCCACGGCGACCTGCCACTCGTTGCTCAGGGCGCGGCCCGGAACGGACCTGAGGTAGCGGTTCCATGCGCGGGTCAGCCGGCGTTTCCGCATCGCCGGGCTTTCATCGTCCTCGGGAACCTCCTTGTCCGCCTCGTCGGAAGAGTCGTCGTAGCGGACGAAAAGCGACTCCTCCTCCGGTTCTTCGCCGGCTGGCTCGTTGGTGGAGGGCGCCTCCTCGGATTCCGGGTCATCCTCGTCATCCGGCTCCCATTCAGGGGGTGGGGTGTGCTGGATGCTGGATTCGAAGCCCCGTGTGGTGACGGCCTCGGTGAGCACGACGACGCGGCCTCCCTGGCGGGCGAACTGGGCGAGGTCGCGGTAGCCGCTGCGGTTGCCGTAGAGCAGCCTGCCCATGGAGAGTCCGCTGAACACCAGGGTGGACGGGGTTTCGGGGAGGCCTTCACCGAGCGACCGGAAATTGCGCTCGGGCGTATAGTCGGGGAGGGCGGCGAGGCTTTCGAAGAACAGGCGGGCACCGAGGGGATCGGCCCGCAAGGTGGAGGAAGGCGGATAGATGTCGCCGCGCTGGAAGCGCAGGTCGAAGAGGCGAACCAGCCCCCAGGTGAAGACGATGGCCGCCGTCGCGGCGGCGAGGATGTAGAGTCCGGCCCTAGCCCGCATGGCCCGCCTCCAGGCGTTCGAGGTTGTGGGCAAGCTGGTCCAGCACGGATTCGACCACTTCGTGCCGGCCATACCAACCGGACTCGAAGTGCCGAACATTGCTGGAGAAAAGGGCGACCAGTTCGGGATTGCGCCGGGAGGTGCGCTCCAGTTCGCGGGTGTAGTCGCGGTTGCTTTTGGCGCGGTGGATCTGGAGCAGCTCGAAACGGGCGAGGCGGGCGAGGGTGGCGAGGAAGAGCGCGCGCAGGGCCTTGCGGTAGGCGCCCTGGCTGCGTAGCGAATGCGCGAGGGCGAGCCATTCGTCCTCGGGGAGCGCGTCGGCGGTT
>CBFGVE010000516.1:0-1922 GCA_965651915.1 uncultured bacterium | reverse complement strand
CTACATCACAGGGAGGTTCGGCTAATGACTGACGTCTCACGTGTGGGCAGGGGAACGAGAAAGCTCCGAGCCGTGGAGTGGGTTTCAGCAACGGGAGCTTCGCTCCCTGATGAGAGCGAGAGCCCGCTCTCGCACTTGTATGTTCCTCGTCAGGGTTTTCGGCGCAGCGGAGCCGCCGCCGTAACCGCCCTTTTCTTTTTGGTTCTTTTTCTTCTTCGCGGCCTGTGGAATCTGCGGGATTCCCGCGGTGCCGCGCCCGGTATTCCCGGCAGGCGGCCGTCTGTCAGGATAGACCAGGAGGCGGAGGTCTCTCGCACTCGGGGCCATCGGAAGCCCGTTCTGGAGTTGGTCCCCGCCTCCTGGTCACCGTGGTCCGCCGTGAAGACCGGACACTATCCCGGCCCAAAACCGAATCGTGCAAGTATGGTCGGGCGGCCACACAACCTGCGAGGTCGGAATCATGATAGACGAATCGATTGTGGAAGAAAACCTGTTGGACTGGATCGGGGCGGATGTCGCGAAGGCGTCGTTCCAGGTGGCGCTGGCGCGCGTCGGGCAGCGCTCGGGCGTCACCCCGCTGCGGGAGCTGCCGACGCGCAGTTTCCCGCGTACCCGCGACGGGGTCGGGGCCTTCGCCGACTGGCTGTCGCTGGCGTTGGAAAGGCCCCGGGGCGAGCTGCGCGTGCGCGTGGTGATGGAGACTACCGGCAAGTACTCGATCGAACTGGCCGGATGGATGAATGAGTGCGGCTGCGGCCTGCGACCGGCGATCGTGCATGCCAAGCGGACGAATGCCTTTATCAAGAGCCTCAACGTCCGGGGCAAGACCGACGCCCTCGAGGCGCGTTCACTGGCTTTCTACGGGGTCGAACGCCGGCCCGCCCCCTATGAGCCGCTATCGCCCGAGCAGAACGAGCTGCGCGAACTCGTGCGCCACCGCGCCCATCTCGTCGGGCTGCGGACCGCGCTCAAGAACCGCAGCGGAGAAGGTTCGGCGAGCGCCTACGTGGGCAAAGCGCAGGAGCGTCTGCGCCGGAACCTGGACGGCGAAATCGCCAAGACCGAAGAGAACATGCGCAAGACTATCGCCAAGTCCGACCAGCTGCGGCGCGATGCCAAGCTGCTGGAAAGCATCCATGGCGTCGCCTTCCTCACCGCGGCGCTCATTCTAGGAGAGATCGGAGACCTGCGCCGCTTCAACCGCGCCAGACAGCTGAGCGCCTTCGTCGGACTCAGCCCCCGAGAAACGCAATCGGGCACCAGCATCAACAAGCCCGCCCACCTGTGCAAGCAGGGAAGCGCCGCCGTGCGCCAGGCCCTCTACATGGCCGCCCTCTCCGCCATCCACGACAAGGGACCCATGCAGGCCACCTACGAAAAAGCATGCGCCAACGCAAAGCCCAAAATGGTCGCGCTCGGTATCGTCATGCGAAAGCTCATCGTACTCATGAGAGCCATACTCATCAGTGGAAAACCATTCGATCCCCAGTGGAAAAACCGTCCGAAAGAGGCCCAGCCGGAGGCAAAAGCGTGAACGATTCACTTGAAATCAAGACACACTATCTCCAGTGCGGCTGCGCCGCGAAGAGATAGAGGCCCAAAGTAATCTTGGCCATGGCAAGCATCGGGCCGTCCCCCGGTTGCGCTGGGGCGGGTATGGCGGCTAGGCTACGGGACTGCCTACCGGCTTTCCCGACATGGAGTACCGAACCGTGGATAGCAATAAACTCGCGCTCGCCCTGGGTGGCCTGCTGCTGGCCGCATTCATCGCCCTGCCGCTGATGAGCAAGAAGAATACCGCGCCGTCTTCGGGCGCGCCTGCCTCTCAGGAGGCCGCGCCTCCGGAAGAAGCGCCGCTGCCGCCGGCGACCGGCCCCGCGTTGACCGCTGCGGACTTGTCCAATACCACATGGGACGTCCCC
>CBFGVE010000515.1:0-1925 GCA_965651915.1 uncultured bacterium | reverse complement strand
CGGCGGCAAAGAACAGCAGTCCCCGTCCGGGAAGCGCAGGCGCATAGATCGCCACGAGTCCGGAGGCGAGAGTCAGCGCGATGGCCGCGGCATCCAGCGCCCGGTAGCCGCGCACCCGGCTGGAGGGGATCGCCCGGCTGGTGAAGAAGGGGATCACGCGTCCGCCGATGATCGAGATCAGCAGGAGCAGGAGGTAGGTCTGGAGGAGCGAGCCGCTGCGCTCGATTCCCGGCGCGAGGCCGAGAACGCCGAAATGGACCTGGAGGTTGGCGGCGAACATGACGCCGAGCACCGCGAGCAGGGGGTAGTTCCGCGCCTGCCGACGCGCCACCAGGGGGACCGCCAGGGCGGCCATCACGGCGGGGATGAAGGCGAGATCGACCAGTGAAATCGCCAGCGGGGGCAGAAGGCCGTGGAGGAAGGGCGCGACCCGGCCGGCCATCCAGACCAGGGTTAGAACGACGAGCACCCGGCCGTGGATCAGCGGGGTATTGGTCCAGGTCGCCACTGCGGTCAGGAGGAATCCGGCCACGGCGGCCATGCCGAAGCCGAAAAGCATTTCGTGCCGGTGCCACTCCATGAAGCCGTAGTGGTTCGCGGGAAGGGTTCCCTTCATAAAGGCGTAGATCCAGACGGGAAGGAAGAGCACGGCCAGAAGACTGCCGAACAGGAAGAAGGGTCGGAACGCGGAGCCCCAGAGGGCGAGTCCGGGTCCAGCCGGTGCAGGGGCCGCATCATTTTTGCGGGGCAGCACTTCCAGGGCAGGTGTTTCCGGGCGGCGGGCGGGCGAGACGGGGAGGGGAATCCACTGGGGCGAGGCATTCATGGGTCGGCTTTCGGTTGCAGGATGGATTGGCGCTTGAATTAAGATAAGGAAGTCCTAATATACGCGAAACCTCGCCTCCCGCAAGGCGAAAGCAACAAAGGCATTGCGCGGAAGCGCCCCTCAAGGCAGGATGGCTCCATGCATCTAGTTTATATTGTAAGCGTGTTTCTTCATATACTCGCCGCCACCATCTGGGTGGGCGGACTGGTCTTCATGAGCGCGGTCCTGTTCCCGCTTCTCCGGCATCCCGACTGGCGGGAGAAGGCGCTGCCGCTGATCCGCAGCGGCGGGAAGCGCTTCCGCAGCATGGGGTGGGCCTGCCTGTTGACGCTAGTGGCCACTGGAACGTTTAGCCTGGTCTACCGGGGGTGGCTGTCGGCGGGAGCGGGATTTTGGCAAGGATCGATAGGAACCGTGCTTACGCTGAAGCTTGTGCTCGCCGGGCTGGTGCTGACCCTGTCGGCGGTACATGACTTCTATATCGGCCCGGCGGCCGCGCGCATTCCCGCGTCGGAGCGGCAGGGGCCGGAGGCGCTGCGGCTGCGGCGCGCGGCGAGCTGGATGGGCCGCGCCAACCTGCTGCTATCGGTAGTCATCGTCCTGCTCGCGACCATGCTGATGCGCGGGGTTCCACAGTTCTGAAATGCCGCCGGACGGGAAGGCCGGGGTGTCCGCTAATGGAAGCCCCGATACCGCATAGGGGTTCCGTCCGATAAAATTTAAAAAAAATCTCTTAGGGCTATTGCATTGATTTGAGCAGCTCTATACAGTGGCGGGACTTTTTCACCGACCCCGGGAGTTTCCGGCTTCTGGGACAACCGATTTTCAAGCACTTTCAACCGTTGATGGGGAGACGATGGGCCAGCTATTCCGGCCTAGCGCCAATTCGATCTGCAAACTGAGCCTGGTCCTGTTTCTGGGCCTGGTCGTGGGTGGTTTGGGCATGCTGGACCTCGCCCACCGCGGCCCCTACGTCCGCTACACCAAGGTGCCGAAGGCTCAGCCGGTTCCGTTCAGTCACAATCACCATGTCAACATGGGGATTGACTGCCGCTACTGCCACACGACGGTCGAGGAGACCGCGCACGCCGCGATCCCG
>CBFGVE010000514.1:0-1929 GCA_965651915.1 uncultured bacterium | reverse complement strand
ATACAGGGCATACGAGTCGGGACCTCCGTCCAGGGTCCGCTTCGCGGATTCGGGAACGCCCAAACGCCTCCCCGCAACCCAGACAACGCTGCCATCCAATCCGCCGACCCCAGCCGAATAGAAGCGTTTGCCTTCGATGACGACTCCTTCAGCCGGAATATCGTAGAACCCCTTGGCCGTGGTGAAGCGGCGGGCGTGAAAAGCGAGGTACTCCGCGTGGCGCTGCTCCAGCACCGACGACTCTTCCTCCGCAGCGGGAGGGTCGGACGCGGGGCGCGCCGCTGGGGCCGATGCGGAGGAACCCCGCTTCGCGGCAGCCGGGGCGGCTCCCTGGCTAGGGGCGCGCTCTCCCCGCAGTCCCCAGATCAGCAGACCGATAACCAGCAGGCCCGCTACGGAACCGAGCGACCACCAAAGCGGGCTCCCTCTCTTACGTCTCAATGAATCCGGCGGGACGACCAGCGGGGCGGGAGTGGGCGCGGACTCACTGCCGGCACGCGTAATGCGGACCACCTTCCGCGGTCCCGCCCCCACCTTGATGGGGCGACGGCCCGCCTTGGACGGGTTGAAGTCGTTGGCCCGGCGGGCATCGAGGCTCTCGCGGTGCTCGATCTTGGCCAGCAGGTAGCGCGACTGCTCCATGAAGTTCGTGCGCTCGAGTACATCGGCCTTGAAGCCCTGCACATCGAAGGGAGTACGGCGGTAGATTATCCGACCGGCCTCGTCGTCGAAAACGCACCACGCGGCGCGGAAGTCGGCATCGCGCGACATACCCACGCTGCCAACGTTCACGATGTAGCGGTGCCCTGGTTTTAGCGAGAGATGCGACGTGGCAAGCGCCTGGTGCGATCCGTCGGGGTTCAGCACATCGACTCGCGGCGTGTGGGTATGGCCGATAAAGATCACCCGGGCGTCGCTGGCCGCCCAGGAAAGCCGGGCATCCTGCTCCTCCTCGATGTAGAAAAACTCCTCGGGGCTATGGGCGGCGGCATGCACGAACAGCACATCGCCCTGCCGGGTATCGTGGAGGAAGGCGTAGGGAAGACCAGCAAGGTAGTCGCGGGCCGCCTGGTCGAGCTGGGCCGAGGTCCACTCGATGCCGCGGCGGGCATCGTCGGTGAAGCACTCCACGTCGAGCACCCCGGCAACCGCCGCGTCGTGGTTGCCCATTACCACCTCGCCGCAGACCCTGCGGATCTCGGCCAAGGTCTCGGCGGGGCGAGGGCCATAGCCAACAAGATCACCAAGGCAGACGATGCGGTCGACTTTCAACTGCGCGATTTCGGCGAGAACGGCCCGGCAGGCCTGCAGATTGGCATGTACGTCCGAGATAATCGCATACTTCATGGAACGAGACCCCTTCGCCGCGGAAAACTAACCAAACCCAAACGAGGAGCCCCACCTTACGCAGAAGACCCAAACTCCGGCAATGCAAAACCTTCTGGAAATTGAGGGCCCGCCAATGGAAAGGCCGACCAAAAAGGTCCCCAAAGACCTCGGGCCAGCTCCTCGAATGGCTTATTCCTTTGCGCCCAAATGGTTCCCGAAACGACCAATTTTTTTCTGCACGAATTTCTTGCTACCTACTACGGGTAGTTGGCTATACTGGGGCTTCACTACCGTATATTGTAGTTACCCACAAGTTATCCACAGGTCAACCTATCCTTCCCCAGGGGGTCTTACATGCTCGAACAACGCGAGTTAGAGCCGTCTTCCACCACCGCCGCCGCCACGGACCGGGGCTCCGCCAGCCGGAGCAGCAGCCAGCGCAACGCCACCACCAGCCGGGGCTCCCGCAAGGGCAAAGCCGGACTCCGGGTGGAGCGGATTTTCTCGACCGAGGGCGTGAACCCCTTCGACCAGGTGGAATGGGACCGGCGCAAGGCGGTGATCAGCGACGACAAGGGCAAGCCCATCTTCGAGCAGGAC
>CBFGVE010000513.1:0-1967 GCA_965651915.1 uncultured bacterium | reverse complement strand
CGCCCGCGGGTGGGCGCACGCCTTTGTGGCCGACAAGTTCGGAGAGGCCACCACCCATTGGCGCAAGCTCGCCGACCGCGTCAATCGCGGCGTGGGAAACCCCTGCCCTCTGGTGTTGATAGGAATTCCACAGGATGTAGTTTCAAGAGAGGTCAATGCATCATGAGCAACATTACCGGCTTTACCCAGCCCACGCCTTCGCAGGATCTGCTCGACAAGGTTTCGGGACCCTATTCGACGATTCTGGCCGACCCCCCCTGGCAGTTCCAAAACCGGACCGGAAAAGTCGCGCCGGAGCACCGCCGGCTCCTCCGCTATCCCACGATGGAGCTGCAGGAAATTATGGACCTGCCCATTTCGAAAGTCGCGGCGGCGCGCTCCCATCTCTACCTGTGGGTCCCCAACGCTCTCCTGCTGGAAGGGCTGAAGGTCATGAAGGCATGGGGCTTCACCTACAAAACCAACATTGTGTGGTCGAAAATCCGGAAAGATGGGGGTCCAGATGGTCGGGGCGTGGGCTTCTATTTCCGAAACGTCACCGAATTACTGCTGTTCGGCGTCCGGGGAAGTATGCGTACGCTCCAACCTGGCCGAACCCAGGTAAACATGATTTCCACCCGCAAGCGGGAGCACTCCCGCAAGCCAGATGAGGTTTTTGATCTAGTCGAATCCTGCTCCCCTGGTCCCTACCTCGAACTCTTTGCCCGCTTCCGCCGACCAGGCTGGGACCAGTGGGGCAATGAGGATGTCGAGGAGAACTCCTATCTCGGCGTGGCCCGTCGAGTAGGCCACAAAGATCCCCAGATGCGCTTGCTGGAGGGGCCACGGGGCTATCGGGTTAGAGCCTCACTCTAACGGGCATTGGCAGCCGGGCGGGTTTGGTGTATATCTGTCTCCATTACCCCATTCCCCGAGGAGTCCACCATGGCGGACAAAGATATGCGCTGCCCGCTTTGCGGGGCTGGATTCAAGATTTCCGAATACGTTAGCGCCGAAAGCGTACCCTGCCCCGAGTGCCGCCAGCCGGTTTCGCTGGCCGAGGGCCAGCGCGCCCGGAGCGCGCTGAAGCTCAAAACATCTCCCAGCTCCTCCCCTCCCCCTCTTCCTCCGCCGCCTGAACCCAAGCAGAAGAAATCCCGGCTCAAAAAACGCGACGTCCACACCCCGCCTACCCGCGAGCCGGTGGCGACCCCGGCCAACCGTCCCCGCGCTGAAGAAGCCCCCCGCACCCCGCGCATCATCTGGGGCTGGATCGTGTTTATCGTGGTTTCCGCCGCCTGGATCGGCCTCCAGTACTTCAGCGTGAAGGAAGGGGACATTCCCGACCACTACTACTGGGCACGGCTCGTCGTCCTCCCCGCCGTGCTCCTCTGGGTGCTGATCGACGCCTTCCAGGAGTCCTACCTTCCCGGCATCCTCTGCATCGTCCTTCCGCCCTACCTATTGTACTACGCCCTTTCCCGGGCCGACAGCTACCTGCTGCGGGGCGCCTTCTCGGCCTGCCTCGTGATGGTGCTAGCCGAAATGTACTTCATACCCGAGGAAGCGGTCATCACGCACGGACAGGCCATGGTCGATAGCATCATCCGGGGAGGAGCCAACTTCATCCAGCGGGCGGGAGAGTCGCCCACCTACTGACCAGCGCCCTGCGGCGGGCCGTCCCGTTTTTCGCAGCGCGCGGTTCCAATCTCCCCCGCTTGCCTGTAGAGTGCGTCCATGGACAGACATCCCGCCCAGCTTCTCCAGGAAATCATCGGCGACCTGCACGACTATCTGCACGTCCGCCGCGAGGAGGGCGACGCCCCCCCGGAGATAGACCGCGACATCCTCGGGCATCTGCCCCACCTGCGCGCATCCCACCCCACCCCTCCCGCGCCCTCCCGCATTCCGCCCCCAAGACCTACACCACCTCCTTCCACCCCTCCCCCTGCCCCCCCGGCCTCGGCACCAATCCGCACCGTACCGCC
>CBFGVE010000512.1:0-1973 GCA_965651915.1 uncultured bacterium | reverse complement strand
TAAAACGGAATCAGGAAAAGCCAGGAAAGGGAGGGATTAGATGCGTTTGCCCTGGCTGGGGATGGCTACGGGCTGGACGGTCGGCTAGAGCCCTGCTAGAGCGATGCGGGCGAACTTGCGCTTTCCGGCTCGGAGTACCTGTCCCGGCTGCGGCGAGACGGTGGCTCTGGGGTCCTTGAGTACTTCGTCGTCCAGCCGAACACCCCCCTGCTCCACCAGGCGGCGGGCCTCGGCGTTGCTGGCGGCGAAGCCCGCCTTCACCAGCAGCGTGAGCAGGCCGATTTCCCCGGCATCGGCGGCGGCGAGCGACAGCTCGGGCATGTCCTCGGGCAACTCGTTCTGGCTGAATACCCGGGCAAACTCAGCCGAGGCGGCAGCGCCGGCCTCCTCGCCGTGGAACTTGGCCGTGACCTTCTGGGCGAGGTCGTCCTTGGCCTGGCGGGGATGAAGCGCGCCGGACGCGACCTGGGCCTTTAGGTTGTCGATGTCGGCATCGGGAACGCCGAGCACGAGAGAGAAATAGCGCCACATCAGTTCGTCGCTCACCGACATGACCTTGCCGAAGATATCCTTGGCGCTCTCGGCCACGCCGATGTAGTTGCCAAGGCTCTTGCTCATCTTCTGCACCCCGTCGAGCCCTTCCAGCAGCGGCAGAGTCATCACCACCTGGGGCTCCTGGCCGTGCAGCTTCTGGAGTTCGCGGCCTAGCAGCAAATTGAAGAGCTGGTCGGTTCCCCCCAATTCGAGGTCGGCCTTGACCATAACCGAGTCGTAGGCCTGGACAAGCGGGTAGAGAAACTCGACCAGCGAGATCGGCTGGTTCTGGCTGTAGCGCTTGGCAAAATCGTCGCGCTGGAGCATCTGGGCCACCGTCACCTGAGCGGAGAGGCGTATGACCTGCTCGAAGCCCATGGGGGCGAACCATTCGGAATTGAAGCGGACCTCGGTCTTCTCCCGGTCGAGCACCTTGAACACCTGCTCCTGGTAGCTCCGGGCGTTGGCAGCGACTTCCTCGCGGGACAGCGGGGGTCGGGTCTTGGATTTCCCGCTGGGATCGCCGATCATTCCGGTGAAATCTCCGATGATGAAGACGACGGTATGGCCGAGGTCCTGGAACTCCCGCAGCTTGTTCAGGCCGACGACGTGGCCGAGGTGGATATCGGGAGCGCTGGGGTCGGCACCGTACTTGATGCGGAGGGGACGCTTTTCGCGGGACGCGGCTTCGAGCTTCTTGAGCAGCTCGCCTTCGGAATGGAGATCCACGGCGCGCGCCTTGAGGCGCTTCAATTGGTAAATGGGGTCGTTCTTCATAATGGTGGGCAGTAGGTAACAGAACCAACCTGAAAGGGAAAGCCCTAACCCTCCTCCCTCGGCGGGATCACGTCCTAGCATTTATTAATCCCCATAAAATCCGCCGCCTGAACGGCTCGGGAGGCTATCCCGGGATTACCTTGACAGCGACCGGGTGATTTTCAGGTTTGCCCTTCCAAGGGTTGCTATACCGGACCGCATCTGCTAGCTTTCTGCGCTTCTCCGGGCTTGTTGCCCGGAAACCGATCCTAGACTGCCATGGATACTCCCATTTTTACTGATTTGTACCGCGTGATGGCCACCTGCCGTGCGGTGGAACTGCTGGAGGCCTCCCTCGCCAAGCGCGGCGAGGCCTTTTTCTATGTTCCATCGGCCGGCCACGAATCCAGTGCGGCCGTTGCCCGCCACCTGATTCCCGAGGACTGGCTCCACCTGCACTACCGCGACCGGGCCCTCGGACTGGCGCGAGGCCTTCCTCCGAAGTTCTTCTTCGACATCCTCTTCGGCAATGTGGAGTCGCACTCCGCAGGCCGCCGCATGCCCGGATTCCTCAGCGAACCCTCCCTGAACATCCTCAGCGGCTGCACCCCCACCGGCAACAACGCCCTCCAGTGCGTAGGGGTAGCCGCGTCGGTCAAGGACCAGCCCGCCAAACCCATTGT
>CBFGVE010000511.1:0-2001 GCA_965651915.1 uncultured bacterium | reverse complement strand
TCCCTGGCGACCAGCCAGAAATCCAACATTACCGTCGAGAAAAGAAATTCCAGCCCCTCGCTCGGGTGGAACGGGTCTTGCTTCCCAGGTCACCCCTTGATCGCAACTTCTCAATAATGTAAACGTACCGTCCCATGTCCACATGCACCCCCCCCGGGAATCGATCGCCTTTACCGCCTGCTCACTATAACTTAATTCTGAGCTATATACTCTGGCAACGTCTAGCAGTGCTTCGTATCGCTCCTCCATTGTTGCATGAAAGGCGTGCGAAACGTCTCCGAGTAAGGAGACCAGAGGTACAATCAGTACAGCGATTCTCATGGCGCGCCTTTCAGTTAATTGGCAGGCAAATTCGGATCCGTGTACCAGCAAGGATTGCTTCCTTCTTTGACTAATTTGTTAAACTCTTTGACCGAATTTTCCATTTCTTCAATATTATCCTCAAAAAATTTTGTCCATTTTCCTCCTCCGCACCAATCTTTGCAGTTCGCGAACACAGAAGATTCGTGGTTCTTAATACTCGTTCGACCTGGTTTCTCGCACATAAGCGCGAACACTTCCTCTTTAATGCAGCCACTGCAATCCTTTACTTCTTTTCCACAAAGAGAATAGGCATGCTGGATTTCGTGTATGATGGCCGTCTGCATGCGAAGAGGGTCGTTATCTATTTTAATGCATATTACCCTGGTAGCAGGATTGTACTCCGCTCTGTCATTTTTTGGACAATTTTCTTTGCATACGATGTCTTTAATGCAGCCGAGGTCTTCCAACGCTTTAACGTGAGCGGATCGAAACTTTTTTATATTCTCTATTGATTTTTCGCAGCAGGTTCCGCATGGCTCAATTCCTGAAGGATCGCACAATCCTAAATAATCAAATAATTTAATAGGGTCGTTTGCGACAAACGCCTGCAGATTACGCCCCCCTACCTCTCCGATTGGATCCCGGTTGATCCACCTCCCCAGTTCAGGGTTGTAAAGCCGGTAGCCGTAGTATACTAGCTGGGTTTCCTCATCGGTGTACTTGGTTGAGAAGCGGTAGGCGAAGGACCCGCTGGAGACTGCGATGCTGCCGAAGGGGCCGTATTCGTAGTGGGCTACCGTGGTTCCGTTGTCATCCACGTACTCGGTTATGTTGCCGTTCGCGTCATAAGCAGGGAAATACGCCTCACCGTCGAGGACTGCTGTGAGCAGGCCGCCTACCCCGCCCACTCCTTGCATGGATTGGGAGAGATCTAGGCCCCAGGCGTAGTAGTTGGTATGGGAGTATGGAGGTGCCGGGGTGTGGGAGACCTCGCGGATCATGTTCCAGCCGTCGTAGACGAATTCGTTCGTTGTTGAGGCGGTGGCTTTCATCACGCGTCGGCTCATGTGGTCGTAGTGGTTTCGAACCACGGCCACTCCGTTTGAAGCAACCTCGACGAGGCGGTTCTCTCCGTCCCATACGAAGGCCCATGGGCCGTATTCAACCATGTTGCCGTCATCATCATAGACGGGTTCGATCACGCCGCCGTTGCCGATTTCGACGTATTGGTTGAGTTCGTTGGCGGTGTAGCTGTTGGTGGCTGAGTTGACCACCGCCTGCTGGCGGTTACCGATGGGATCGTAGAGGTAGCTGTAGAGGTTGGTATTCATGCCGGCGCTGATCAGCTCGCTTCGGGTATTGTACCCGAAGTCATTCGTAGCTGTCGAGCCGGGCTGGGTGTCTATTCTTGCGGTGCGGCGTCCAATTTCGTCGTTGGTGTAGGCGAAGGATGAGATCAGGTTCGTGCCAGCGAAATTTTCGATGCCTACTATTAGGTTGCGGTTGGGCTCGAAGGTGCAAGTGTGGCTTGTCCCATGGGTGGATGTCCAGCCTTCTAGAATGTCCGAGCCTTGGAGGTAGGAATATTCGACCACTGATTGCACTGATTCCACTGATGAGGAGATGGAGTGGAAGCGACCTAGGGCCTCAAAGCTATAGGACACGGCGTAGTCAGGGCCTAGCTGGATGCCGAAGGGT
>CBFGVE010000510.1:0-2023 GCA_965651915.1 uncultured bacterium | reverse complement strand
GGATGCTGTGGATGAAATGTTGTAGCTGGGCTTGAATGCGCAGCACCGGCTCGCGGATGTTGCAGGCGCAGTACTGGCTGCACGCCTCGGGATCGTCCTGGCAGATGGAAATCTGCACCGGGCCCTCCAAGGCTTCCAGCACATCCCCCACGGTAATCTGGTCCAGCGGACGCGCCAGTCGGTAGCCGCCATGCGCGCCATGAACCGACTCGAGCAGGTCATGCTTGGCCAAAGCCTGAAGCACCTTGCCGAGCAACTCACCGGGAATACGGTACGAATCTGCCAGCTCCTTCGCCGACGCCAGGGAGTCCGCCTGGAGGACCTCCATGTGTACCAGGGCGATCAGGCCATACTCCACTTTTTTACTGAGTTTAAGCATTTGGCAGGCAAATCCGATTAAAGAAGTCGCATTTCGGAATCAAAATACGACCAATAAGGTCGGTAATCAAGCGGCAAGTAAATTTTTATTTCCGAAATCAGTTGACCCGGCAGGCAACGGCCCCTAAGGTACGCGGCCTCATCGACCCCTCCAACTGCGGGTCCACGACTGCGCGACGCGCAGCGTTTTCTTTTCCTACACGTCCGGAAGGCAGAGATTGATGGCATAACCTCCCGGACGGAAAAGAAGAACCCCCATGACACAGCCCAACGCTTTCTCCCTGCTGATCGAGCCGCTCCAGCGCGCCGTCACCGAAGAGGGATACAGCACCCCCACTCCGATCCAGGAGCAGGCCATTCCTCATCTGCTCGAAGGCCGCGACCTGCTCGGCTGCGCCCAGACCGGTACCGGAAAGACCGCCGCCTTCACGCTTCCCCTACTCCAGGAGATGACCAAGACGCGGAAAACGGCCGCGGGGGGACAGCCTCGCGCCCTGATCCTCACCCCTACCCGTGAACTGGCCGCGCAGATAGGCGACAGCATCGCGACCTATGGCCGCCACCTTGAAGTCACCCATACCGTCATCTTCGGCGGGGTGGGCCAGGCACCCCAGGTAAAGGCCCTCCGGCGCGGACTCGACGTGGTCGTGGCCACTCCAGGCCGGCTTATCGACCTCATGGACCAGGGCTTCATCCGCCTTGACCGCATCGAGCTATTCATTCTCGACGAGGCCGACCGGATGCTCGACATGGGCTTCATTCCCTCGGTACGGAAGATCATCGCCAAACTTCCCAAGAAGCGTCATTCGCTATTCTTCTCTGCCACCATGCCTCCCGTCGTCGCAGGCCTCGCCAAAGACCTGCTCGTCGATCCGGTCACCGTCACTATCGACCCCGGCAAACCCACCGTCGAGCGCATCGCGCAGAAGGTCATGTTCGTCGACAAGGGAGACAAGGATAATCTGCTGGCGGACCTGATTGGGGAACACCGCATGGACAAGGTGATCGTTTTCAGCCGGACCAAGCACGGTGCCGACAAAGTCGTTAAGAAGCTCGTCTCGTCCGGCATCACCGCATCGGCCATCCATGGCAACAAGTCGCAGAACGCGCGCACCTCGGCGCTGCACGGCTTCAAAACCGGAAAGGTCCGCGCACTCGTCGCGACCGACATCGCCGCGCGCGGACTTGATGTGGATGGCATCACCCACGTGATCAACTACGACTTGCCCGAAGAGCCTGAAACCTACGTGCACCGCATCGGCCGCACCGCCCGCGCCGGGACCGAAGGAGACTCCTTTTCTTTCTGCTCCGCCCGCGAGCGCGACAGCCTACGCGACATCGAGAGGATGATACGGAAGGAGATTCCAGTCGAGCTTAGCCACAAGTACCACTCGGAAGCCGCGCGCCTGGCCACCGGTGCCGATGCCCGCCCCGAGCCCCGTCAACAGCAGGGTCAGCGTCGGGGAGGTGGTCGGCCAGGCCAGGGATCCCAGCCACAAGGCCAGCGGCGCCGGAATGGGTCGGGTGGGGGCCAATCCCGGAGCTACAGCGGAAGACGCTAGATCCTCAACGGAGCCGCTGCTGCGACCTTGTTGCAGCGGCGTCTCCATGAGACGCAATGCCGCTCACGGAGCGGCCCCTACAG
>CBFGVE010000509.1:0-2028 GCA_965651915.1 uncultured bacterium | reverse complement strand
GTTTCTTACCTCACGCTTGCAGCCTAATGTCTCAGATCGATTGCATGCTATTTAGTCTAAGCACGGCGTAGTCTTCAGCAAGCCGAGGGAGGGAAGATTTCCACGTTGCTTGGAACTGCAGCTTAACGTCCCTTCCGGTTCCCGAGGAGTGGCTAGGAGCCGAAACGCCGGTAAGCCCATAAGTGGCCGCCCCAGTTTCCTGATTGACGTTGTTGGTAGTCCAGGGAAACGGTGCGATTCCCGTATATCGCATTAATTTTGTGGAGGTAGTACCGTTTTGTGCATCCATGAGAAACGTTACATTGGCACCATATCCAGATAGTATACCTATCCAGCCGCCAGCAGCAGCTTTGGCAGCAGGCGCTTTTTCAGCAGAAGTAGATTCGGAAGGTTGGGCCGATCCGGGCTTGACCAGAATTTCCCCAGGTCGGATTGGCGAATACCCAGGATTTGTGGGATCGCTGGTATTGCGCTCAAATCCTCCCATGGGTGGATTTTGATCATTATTCCCAGACACACTTTCATCCTGGAAGCATCCAGAGAGTACCAATGCAAAGAACGTTCCTGGAAGGATCGCCTTCTGAATAGTCATGTTTTCCTCCAATAGTTTCCGCACATGCCGGAAACGTTGAGATAAATAGCAAATATCACAAAACAATTGTGGTTCCGGTATTACCGACTGATTTCAACAAAGTCGCACCATCATTTATAAAGAGACGTGTATTCAGAAAGTAAGCGCACCTCTTGTAGAGGAGGTGTCCGTTAGCTTCCCGATATCTTCGACCAAAAATTTAAATGGAGTGCTCAAGAATTACCGACAACTCACCGTTGAGGCAGGATACGCCTTCTCTGTGGGTCGTAGGGACAACCGCTCTATACGAACCATTGCCGCCATTCTAGGTAGGTGTCCATCGTCTATTTCTCCCGAAATTCGAAGGATTTCGGTATATGACAGCTGCTATGTAGTCGTAAAGGCCCAGGCAAACGCCAATGGGTGCCGGAAATGATGTCGAAAAACAGGTGAAAACCGAATGTTCACCCGAACAAATCAGACTTAGGCGTAACCATGAAGGGACGCTAAGCAATAGCCACCAGACTATCTATCGGCACCTCAAATTAGACCGTCGGAAAGGTGGTCACCTATTCAATCATCTGCGACAATCCTGGAAAAAACGCCGAAAAAGATATGCCTGCCAGAGAGTCGAGGGCCTCTTCGCGGGAAAAGACCCCTCCGTGATAGGCCCAAGGAGGCAAACCACCGAAAGCATAGGGCTAATTTGAATTGGATTTAGTGGTTGGGAAAGGTGGCGAGGCCTGTGTTTTAACTATGGTAGACCGGTTGACGCTACTTACAATCGTTCGTCCGCTAAGGGGCCAAATGGTCGAGGAAGTGAACAGCCGATTGTTCAAATTGATTCCGAAATATGGAATCAAAATCATCACATCAATGGGTTCGAATTATTGGATTAATTGAGGTAGAGAGGCTAACCGGCGTCAGTTTCTACTTCGCAAGACCGGGCGAGTAATGGGAGCGGGGAACATCTGAGAACACGAATGGATTGATTCGGCAGTTTTGGAAAAGGGAGCGAACTTGGATTGGCAGAATCTGAAATACAGTCAATTTATAGAATCCCGATCGAACAACCGACCTAGAAAAACCAGAGGCAGCTACACCCCGAACGAATTACTATTAAACCTTGCTAAAGGTGTTGCACTCGGACTGGACAACCACCGCCTGGGGATCTTCCCATGGAAGGCCCAGGGCCCAGCGTCGCTCTTCGAAGAAGGCGTTGCAGACGCCGCGGAAGCGCCGCCAGATTCATCCTGCTTGAACGTTCCCCCAGGCAATCCCATGCGCGGCAAGGTATAAGCGCCCTTCGCCCGCCATGCGGACGGAAAGCCGGAGCAGTAGGGTTATACCCCACCACGTGAATTCGACCTTTCGGTGAAAGGAAGCGCTAAGCAATTCCGATCCTGCCCCTCGAAGTCGCCGAAAAAAACCGGCACCAGCAAGGGTTGTTAGATCCC
>CBFGVE010000508.1:0-2038 GCA_965651915.1 uncultured bacterium | reverse complement strand
CCCACGCCTCCATCCCCCCCTCCTCCTTCAGGCTCCTCGACCACATCGCCGCCGACGTCCGAAGGCTCGGTCGCCCCGCCCCCCGGCGGAGGCAGCTCGGCCTCTCGCTCCCCCAGCTCCCGCTTGGAGACCAGCGTGGACACCCGGTAGGGATTCTCGCCGGAACCCAGGCGGTCCCACGCCACCTCCACCGTAAGCTCCCGGACGTTGGGCGCGACCTGGTCGACCGACCATTGGGCATCCACCTTGTAGCCGCCCCGGTAGCCCGAGGTCAAATTGTCGTAGCCTGCGGCCGCCATCTCGGACATCACTTCGTGGGCCAGCGCGATCGCCTCGGTCGAACGGGCCGAGTTGTTCGTCGTCTTCATCAGGTAGGAGAGCATGGAAACGACCCCCCCGGCCGCAACGCCGAAGATCGCCATCGAGACCATAACCTCGATGTAGCTGAAACCAGAAACTGGATTGCGCTTCGCTCTCACTAGAAACCTCGCTCCGGTAAAGTGACCCCGTTCGTCCCCCTATTCCGGCTTTGGACGCGATTCTAGGCAGAAGCAGGAAAAAGGCCAGCCTCATGATGAAGAGAGCGCAGGGCGCACTTAGGCCCGCGATTCCCGACGGATAAAATTTCATAGCGCACGCAAATCCGGATTTATTCTCATTTTTGAGAATCAAAATGCAGAAAAGGCGCGATCAGCGACTGGCGATCCGGCTGCGCAACATTCCCCCACCCCGCCCCGGTGGCCTACCCACAGCAGCCCGGGCCACTGCAGCAGTGCCCGCCACCGCCGCCGAGGCCGAAGTCGCAGGACTTGCTGCTGCCGGAGGTGGACACAGCGGCGGAGAAGGTGGAGAAGGCGCGGGCGACCTTCTTCGATCCGCAGACCGGGCAGCTCGAAGCCTGGTCTAGGGAGGAACGGACAAGCTCCTCGAAGCGCTTTCCGCAATCCTTGCAGGTGTATTCGTAGATGGGCATGGGAGGCTCCGGGTTGGAGGGGGCACAGGCTGTCCCGAATGTAGCCGAGGGCACCGCCGCTGTCCAGCCGCCCAGAAGTAGCGGCCCCCGCCCGACCGCGTGGCCGCTTCCCGAGGTGGCCGCGCCCCAACGAGACCCGCCCCGCCCAACGGCTCTAATAGTGCTTTTTTCTCTGAAAACCAAAGAGAACCACTACATATAGTGTTTTGCCCGATATTTTGCTTTGACACTCCCGCCGATCAAAGCCAGAGTGTTCGCCAACATTCCGGGGAGGCGCCTTGCCTGCCGCGCCCACACCCCAGCCCCGGATTCAACCAGATATCTCGAATTCGCACCCGTTTAGGAGAATTGTCCCGTGGAAAAAACCTATGAGATCGGCGGACGCCGCTTCGTGCTCGACCAAGCCAAGGCCGAGGAGGCCTTCCAGGCCAAGAAGGTCATCAACGGTCGCAGCACCATGTTCTTCAACATCCTGCCCCTGAAGTACCAGTGGGCCTATGACCTTTATAAGACCATGAAGGCCAACCACTGGGAGCCCGAGGATGTGGCGATGCAGAAGGACTGCGAGCAGTGGCGCGACAGCTCGGGCGCGATCAGCGAGATCGACCGCTGGATCATCAAGATGGCCATCGGCTACTTCTCCGCCGCCGAGGGCATCGTGGGCGACAACATCATTCACGTCGTCCGCGAGCTGGTCACCTGCCCCGAGCTCAAGCTCGTGCTCGGCCGCCACGCCCACGAGGAGAACATCCATGCCGACAGTCTCGTCTACATGATCAGCTCCCTCGGCATCAACCCCCACGAGTGCGAGGCGATGTTCGAGGACATCCCCACCATCAAGAAGAAGAACCACTACGTCACCTCGAACTCCCGAGCCCTGCGCCGGGACATCGACCTCACCCAGACCGCGAACAAGCAGGCTCTCGCCAAAAACATCTTCCTCTTCGGTCAGTGCATGGAGGGCACCCAGTTCTACGGGCTCTTCGGCATGGTCCTCTCGCTCTACCGCCAGAACAAGTTCCCCGGCATCGGCCAGATGTTCCGCTACACCCTGCGCGACGAGTC
>CBFGVE010000507.1:0-2058 GCA_965651915.1 uncultured bacterium | reverse complement strand
CCCTGTCTGCGGGCCCGGGCGGGGCCGGGGGTGGGGGGGGGGTGGAAAAACAGAGAGGCCGACGCGAACGGGGTCCGCGCCGGCCTCAAGGCTAGGGATCCGAAAGTTCGGATCTGCTTGTAGGAAACCTACTTGGCGGTGTCAACCTTGCACTCGGTAGCCTTCTCGGACTTGTCGCAGTCTTTCTTGTCCGCGCAGTCCTCTTTCTTCTTGTCGGTGCACTCTTCCTTCTTTTTCTCGTCGCAGGCTTCCTTCTTGGCATCGGCGGCGGCCTTGGCGACCGGGCAGCAGCCTTCGCCGGCAATGGCGCTCTGACCAAAGTAGAGGGTTCCGGCGAGGGCGAGGGCGATAATTGCAGCAATCTTAAGCTTCATTTTCTACTTCTCCTGGTGGGTTGGCAAATGGGACTATCCCCTATGCTAATGTAGTGACTTCGACAGACTACCCCTCGATACGTTCAAAATCCAGTTCCCGGCATCGATTTTTCCATTGCCCCAGGGCGGCGCTCAACGGGGTAGGTGAGGGAGGGGAAGCAGGAAGGCAGGGATGCAGGGCCTTGTTTCGGATTGAATTGCCGACGGAAGCGTACCACCATCTCATTAAACGGAAGGCTGCCCTATGAAAATTGGCGTCCCGAGGGAGGTTAAGGTCAAGGAAAACCGCGTGGCCTGCACCCCGGCCACCGCGCTCATGTTTGTCCAGGCGGGCCACGAGGTCCTGGTCGAGACCAGTGCGGGACTCGGCAGTGGCTTCACTGATGAGCAGTATGGGCGGGCAGGGGCGAGAATCGTGCCTTCCGCCTCCGACGCCTGGTCGTGCGACATGGTCATCAAGGTCAAGGAGCCGATCGCCTCGGAATATGGCTACCTGCGGAAGGATCTTGTCTTGTTCACCTATCTCCACCTAGCCGCCAACCGGGCGCTGACCGAAGCGCTGGTCCAGAGCGGAACGGTTGGCGTAGCCTACGAGACCGTCCAGATTGGCCGCCGGCTGCCCCTGCTTGAACCGATGAGCGAGATCGCGGGCCGGATGAGCGCCCTGATGGGCGCTTTCTACTTGAGCAAGGCGCAGGGGGGAAAGGGCGTGTTGCTGGGCGGGGTCCCGGGTGTGCTGCCGGGCAATGTGCTCATCATCGGCGGTGGCACAGCGGGGATCAACGCCGGGCGTGTGGCGGCGGGTATTGGGGCTACGGTCACTGTACTGGAGGTGGACCTCCAGCAGATGCGCTTCCTGGACATCAGCCTCCATGGCACGGCGAATACCCTCTATTCCAACGAGCAGAATCTGATGGAGGCGCTCCCGCAGGTGGACCTGCTGATCGGTGCGGTGCTGCTACCCGGCGCGAGGGCTCCCAAGCTGATCCGCCGCGACATGCTGAAGGTGATGAAACCCGGCGCGGTTTTTGTGGATATCGCCATCGACCAGGGTGGATGTGCTGAGACCTCGCGGCCCACCACCCACGAGAATCCAGTCTATATCGAGGAGGAGACGGTCCACTACTGCGTGGCGAATATGCCGGGAGCCTACTGCCGGACCGCCACGCAGGCGCTGACCAATGTGACCGCCCCCTACGCGGTGAAGATGGCGAGCCTCGGCCTGGAGGAGGCCCTGAGGCAGATACCGGAGCTGAAGCTTGGTCTGAACACCTATCACGGGCATGTCGTGTACAAAGCGGTGGCCGAGGCGCACGGCATGGACTACCACGACGCGGGTGAACCCGCCGGGCACTAGCGGGGCTCGAGCGTCCACTTCACAGTCCAGTCGATCCTCGGGCCGGGTTCGGCGCAGAGGGCTTGCCCCTGTTTCCAGGCTTCCACCAGGTTGCCGGAAGGGCCGGGTATGGGCTCGAAGGCGCATTCTTCCCGGCCCAGACCAGGGGCTGCCGGATAGCCCGAGCGGTCCCACCAGATTCCCAGGGTACTGAAAAGACTCGGGTCGAAGCTTACCGTCAGGGTGTAGCGCTTGCCGATTCCAAGCCCTAGGCACCCGGTTTTTAACCCCCGCAGTACAATAAGTTGGGCAAAGCCTCGGGGTGCATCGAGCAGATGCTGGGCGAGT
>CBFGVE010000506.1:0-2095 GCA_965651915.1 uncultured bacterium | reverse complement strand
GGTCTTGTGGTAGATAAAGGGGCTTGCGGTGTCGATAGCGTGGAGCGCTGGACCGGCAAGAAGAGGAGTGGCGGATGCAGTGTCGCCCATCTCGGTATGTTCGATCGTGGCGTTCCCCCGATGGTCGAGGAGGAGGCGCACGCGCTGGGGAACGCGGGGCCATTTGGCCGAATACCCTTCGAGCAGGGCGATGGTTCGTTCGCGGTTGAAGATGAACCCGAAGTAATCCGCGCTTTGGGTCATGCGGTCGAGGTGATGGCCGAGCAGGTCAAAACCACCTTCCGGCGTCCATTTCATTGTTTCTAATAGGCGCAGGCAAGTTGGCTCTTCGACGAGCAGTCGGCTTTTGAGCAGGCATTCATCGTATTCCGATGCGGGGTCGGAATCCCACACGATGCCGCCGCCGGTGCCGTAGACCGCACGCTGGGTCCGGTGGTCTACGACTGCGGTCCGGATGGCGACGCTGAAGTGGCCCTGACGGTTGGGGGCCATCCAGCCGATGCAGCCGGTGTAGATGCCTCGGGGGCTATTCTCGAGTTCGGCGATGATCGCCATGCTGCGCACTTTTGGGGCGCCGGTGATCGAGGCGCAGGGAAACAGGGCCTGCATGACTCGGCTGAGCGGCGCGGCGGTTTCGGCGCTGACCGTGCTGGTCATCTGGAGGAGGGTGGGGTGGCGCTCGATCTGGAAAAGCTGGTCCACCTTGACCGAGCCGGGCCGGGCGATGCGTCCGAGATCGTTGCGGACCATATCGACGATCATGACGTTTTCGGCCCTGTTTTTGCCGGATTCGCGAAGCCCTTTGGCTAGGCGCAGGTCGGCTTCCGGTGAGGGGGCCCGAGGCGCAGTGCCCTTCATGGGCTTGCACAGGATGCGGTTTCCGTCGAGGCGGAAGAAAAGTTCCGGGGACGCGGAGCAAATGGTGAATTCATTCGTCTCGACGAGGGCGGCGTAGGCGTTCGGCTGGGCGTGCAGCAGCCGGTCGAAGAGGGCTCGGGGGTGCTGGGTCCAGGTGAACTCGAGGGGAAAGGTGTAGTTGACTTGGTAGCAGTCGCCGTCGGCGATGTAGCGGCGGATCTGGTCGATGGCGCGGTCGTAGTTCTCGCGTGGCATCGCGGCGGGCTGCGGCGAAGGATACGGCGGGGAGGGGGGGGCGAGGGTGCTGCCAGGCTTCCTGACAGGCGCCTTGGAGTAGATTCCGAATGCGGCCAGAGGCTGCTCAGGCGCGGGCGGCCTGACCGTGAGGGCGGAGTCGAGGCCAGGCGCGGCCTCGTAGGAGAGGAAACCTGCTACATGCAGACCCTGCTCCAGTGCAGAGTCCAGCTCGGAGAGGAGGGGGGCGACCTCTTCGGCCCGGAATGCGTGCAGGACGTGCTGTGGCGGGCCAAAGCAGAGGAAGGTGTCGGGAGGGTCGCCCGGACTGCGCAGGGCGATGTCGAGGCGGGCGGGAAATGGCGAAACGGTGGGCATGCCGCACTGTGTACCACAAGCGAGCGTCAAGCCAAGCGCCGACTTGTACCGCTTCGGTGGCGTGCATGGGGTCCGTTCTACCATGCGCTGCCGTGACCTGGGGGCTGGGATGCATCCATGCCGAAAGCATGGGGAAAACCACTATGAATAAATAGTGGTATACACCATTTAGAAAATGCACAACTACCTTATAAATGGTAGTTTAATAAGTGAAAAAAATTAAGAAATTGATTGCATGTACTCTTGGTTCCGATCAGTATCGGCGCGTTTGTAGTTCGCATTTTTTATGGAGACGGAATGAAAACTCCTGCTTATTTTTTTACGCTATTGGGGAGTCTGTTTTTGTTGGCCCAAACAGCGGGCGCCGCTGTGGTGGTTAGCCAGACTCAGTCATCCAGCATTGTTGGAGGAACCATCCATTTCGACTTCGATCAGTTCAACCCCGCCTCGGATCCGCAGTTTCTTAGCCTTACCTCGGTGCAGGTTTCCATGGTCTACACGATCACTACCGAGGCGGCCTATGAGCTCGATAACGACGACGGTTCGCCCCAGTCGGGTACGGCCAGCTATACCATCTCGGGTAATTTGAGTTCGGGGGATGTAACACTGCCTTCCGGAGGGGTTT
>CBFGVE010000505.1:0-2096 GCA_965651915.1 uncultured bacterium | reverse complement strand
GGGTGCATGCGAGCCAAATCTTCCGCTCCAGTCGGGCAAGCCGACTGGGGGCGAAGAGGCCCCTGCGGCGGGGAAGCCGACTTGGGGCGATTATGGATCACTGGGCTAGGACGGCGGCGATGCGCTGGGCGAGCTGCAGGCCCATCTCGGTGTGGCCGAAATCGCTGGGGTGCAGAATGTCGCGGGTGAGTCCGCTGAAGGGACCGAGGATGTCCGCACCCCGGATCAGGTGCAGGGGGGCATGCGCCAGCTCGGCGTGCAGCTCCTCCAGGATGCCGTCGAAGTCGGCTTGCTTGACCGTGTTGGGGTCTTCGGGGCTGCGGGTGAATCCTAGAGACTGCGCGTTGGGGTAGATGGTGATGAGAAACTTGGGCTTGTCGGGATGGTGTGCGATGAGCTGCTCCAGCAGATAGCGCACCCGCGTTCGGAACTCGTCCGGCGTGTATCCCCCGCGCATATTCACGCCAAGCTCCAGGGTGATGACATCCCAGTCGTCGCGCGCCGCGAGATAGTCGGCTACTTCGGGCTCGCACATGCAGGAGCCGGCGAGGCCCTGGTTCAGCACGTCGAAGCCCAGGCGCCGCCCCGCCTGGTAGACGTAGGACAGGTGGTGCATGGTTGGGCTCGCGCCGTGGGTGATGGAAGAGCCGTAGCAGAGCATGCGGGTGGACGGCTTCTCGCCCGCGTTCGGAGGCCGGACCGCTGTGCCATAGGCGTCGATTCCGTGGAAAGCCACGGGCAGGTGGCCGCACTGGAAGCGCCAGACTCCGGGACAGAAGGCGCACCCGGAGAAGGCCTTGTCGCTGAGTCCGGCGTAGAGACGGCGGCCGGCGCCCACCAGGTCGTGGATCTGGACGGGGCTCACGATGCCGGGCTGCAGCCTCACCATCGAGTGGAAGAAGTCGCCATTGAACACCGCGATTTCGCAGCGGTGTACTTCGTAGGGTTCCAGCCCGGCCGGCAGCAGGGAAAGGTGGATCGTGAAGCTGTCGCCCTCGGTGACGAAACGAATTTCGCATCCCGAAGAGTCGTTCGAGACCACTTGCCCGAGTGGGGTCAGCACCCGGCGGATCGCCGTCGGATAGCGGCTGAGCTTCTGCCCTCCGAGAACCGAGGGCTCCAGCTCGACGACGTTATGCAGTTCGACCGATCCATGAATCATCGTGTTGGCTCCATTGCAAGCTAGCGTACGTGCAGCCATTCTTTCGGAATCGGCTGGGCATCGAGGCCCGGACCCGAAACGAGCAGCCGAGGATTGTTTCCATCCCAGATGGTGTTGAGCTTCATTCCGGGGTGGTTCTGTTCCAGGGCGGCGTCGGCGCGGTAGTCCACGTAGATCAGCCTAAAGGGGTGCATGCCCTTTTTCAAGGCAATGCTCCAGGTGCCGTAGGCGTGGCGGGAGGTGGCGGGATACCACTCGTTCAGCCGTCCGGTATTGCGTTTGTCGCTGCGCTCGTTGCCGACGAAGAGGCGCAGTCCGTAGCCGGGTTCCTGGGGTGAAGTGATCATTTCCTCGGGGGCGTGGAAGGTATAGACCCCGTCGGCTGGAATCGCGAGGAAACCGTCGTAGATCCAGCGGTAGGCGTGGTCGAGGCTACGATAGCAGCGGTCGAAGAGGTGGCGCAGCCCCTGGCTCCGCTGGTTGGCTACCCGTTCGGGCATGAAGAGCAGCTCGCGCCAGTCGCCTTCGGCATAGGCCCCGTTGACGCCGGGCTTGAAGGCCTTCGCATCGAGACCTGCAACGGCGTCGTGGCCGGCCTGGCGGGCGTAGCTCGCGGTGAGGACGGGTCCGGCATGGGTGAAGGCGGTGGTGTCGGGCAGCCGCTGCAGTCCAGGCCGGATCCCCCGCGCTTTTACGGTCACCGAGTTGGCGATCTCGAACGGGCCCGTGTAGAGGGGCGAGTCGGGGCCGGGCTCGGATCCGTCGAGGGTGTAGCGAATCTCGACATCATCGGTGGCGCAGGCCAGCTCGATGGTCTGGCTTCCAGAAAAAACCGTGCGCTCGGGAAGAATCCGGACCATCTGGATGGGTGCGTAGACAGGGGTGGAGGAGAACGCGTCATCGCTCCGGGAGAACTCGAGGTTGCTGTGGGTCA
>CBFGVE010000504.1:0-2100 GCA_965651915.1 uncultured bacterium | reverse complement strand
GACTACTGCGAGAATGGCTGGCAAAAGGAGCAGAAGCCAGCCTCCAAATGCGACCAGGCATCCGGGGGTTGTGCTGGTGATTGCTCCTCGTCCCATTCCAACTCCGGTGTAGCCACCCATCGCGTCGCTGAACCAAATGCAGGCCAGTGGGAGGATGAGGAATAGTCCAGCTTTCCACAGGGTCTCCGCGTCGGCAGCGAAGTAGGCGCCGAGGAGGTAGGCCAAGGCAATGATGGAGGAAAGGATTCTACTCTTCATTTTATAATCCCGAACAGTTGGATTCTACATCTCGATGTCCGAAATGCACGGCCGGGCAGAGAATGTTTATGGGGTTCGGCTTTTTCCCCAGGCCGCAGCCGCTCTGTGGGGTGCATTCTGCCGAGCGGGCGGGGGTGCCGCAAGCGGTTTGTTTCCTTATTTCGGGTTCTGCCGTTGGGGGTGGCGCCTTGCTGCGCCCCTACGAAAGGTTGTGGGGGGATTGAGCTCTGTGGGGGGCGGGCGGGAGAGCTGTCCAAGGTTTGGAAGAGGGTGGGCGATCCGGGTCCAATGCCCGGATAGGGCGGTATGGGCTTGATTCCCGGGCTGGTTTTGCCCACATTGACCGCTTTTCCGCGTACCGACTTCCCGGAGCATTTCCCATGGCGATCTATCCGTTTCACACCATCGAGAAGAAGTGGCAGGCCTACTGGCAGGCCGCGCAGACCTTCCGCACCCCCGATGATCCGGATCCCGCCCGGTCCAAATTCTATGTGCTGGATATGTTTCCCTATCCCAGTGGCGCGGGCCTGCACGTGGGTCATCCCGAGGGCTACACCGCTACCGATATCGTCGCCCGCTACAAGCGGATGAAGGGCTTCAACGTCCTACACCCCATGGGCTGGGATGCCTTCGGCCTCCCCGCCGAGCAGTACGCCCTCGAGACCGGCACCCATCCCGAGGTCACCACCCGCCGCAACATCGACCGCTTCCGCGAGCAGCTCCAGGCCCTCGGCTTCTCCTACGACTGGAGCCGCGAGATCTCGACCACCGATCCCGACTACTTCAAGTGGACCCAGTGGATCTTTCTCAAGCTGTACGAACGCGGCCTCGCCTACCAGGCCGAGGTGCCGGTGAACTGGTGCCCCGCACTGGGCACGGTGCTGGCCAACGAGGAGGTGGTGAACGGGGTCAGCGAGCGAGGAGGCCACCCGGTCATCCGCAAGCCGATGCGCCAGTGGATGCTCAGGATCACCGAGTATGCCGAGCGCCTCCTGCGCGACCTCGACGATCTCGACTGGACCGAGAGCATCAAGGAGATGCAGCGGAACTGGATCGGACGCTCCGAGGGGGCCGAGGTGGATTTCAAGGTCGATGGCCGCGACGAGGTCATCCGGGTATTCACCACCCGCCCCGACACCCTCTTCGGCGCGACCTACATGGTGCTCGCGCCCGAGCACCCCCTGGTGGACGCGCTCACCAGCGATGGCCAGCGCGAAGCCGTGCGGGCCTATGTCGAGGCGGCCTCGCACAAGAGCGACCTCGAGCGCACTGAACTCCAGAAAACCAAGTCCGGCGTCGCCACCGGCAGCCATGCGGTAAACCCGGTCAACGGCGAGAAGATTCCCATCTGGATCGCCGACTATGTGCTGGCCACCTATGGCACCGGCGCGATCATGGCGGTCCCCGCCCACGACGAGCGCGACTACGCGTTCGCCCAGACCTTTGGCCTGCCGATCGTCGAGGTCATCTCCGGCGGCGACATCGCCCAGTCCGCATGGACTGGCGACGGCGCGCTGGTGAACTCCCACGGCCCGGATCTGTCGATTGACGGTCTGAATGTGGCGGACGCCAAAGCGAAAACCTCGGAGTGGCTTGAGGCCAGGGGTCTCGGCCAGCGCCGGGTGAACTACAAGCTGCGCGACTGGCTGTTCAGCCGCCAGCGCTACTGGGGCGAGCCCTTCCCCATCGTCTACGACGAGGACGGCGTCGCCCACGCCCTGCCCGAGTCGATGCTGCCGCTGGAGCTGCCCGAGGTCGACGACTACTCGCCGCGCACCTTCGACCCGGACGACGCCGACACCCAGCCCGAGACCCCGCTGTCCCGCAACGAGGACTGGGTGA
>CBFGVE010000503.1:0-2111 GCA_965651915.1 uncultured bacterium | reverse complement strand
TGCATGCGGCGCATCATGGCGTTCTGCGGCATGGACTGGGATCCGGCGCAAATCGAGACGGCCACCCGGGGTATCTCCAGCCGGAACGACAAATGGGCCAAGCGCTTCACCCCCGAGGAAGTCGAGGCGATGACCGCGATCATGGCGCCTTCGCTCGCCCGCTTCGGCTACGCCGGCCTGTGACCTCTCCAGGTCATTGGCGGGGTTTACTTAGTACCCGCTTCAGCGATTTGAGCAGGGTTTCGGCGGTGTAGGGCTTGGGAAGGAAGTCCTTCACGCCGGCCTGGGCGGCCTGGCTGGCCCGGTCGCCCTCGGTAATGCCGCTCGCCCCGATGATGCGCACCTCGGGGTTGAGGCGCCTGAGCACCTGGATCGTCGCCGGCCCATCCATGATGGGCATGCGCATGTCGGTGATGACGGCGGCGATGTCGGCCTGGTGGCGAACATACACCGAAACGGCCTCGGATCCGTCGGCAGCGAGCAAGACCCGGTAGCCGAAGGCCTCCAGCGTTTGCTGGGTGATCTGGCGGACCGAGGGCTCGTCGTCGACTACCAGGATCGTCTCGCCATCGCCGCGCGGCAGCTCGGTCTCGCGGCTATCGCCATCCTCCCCGCTGTAGGCCTCGGGCTGGGCCGGCAGGTAGATGCGGAAGCGGGTCCCCATGCCCGGCTCGCTGTAGACTCGGATGAACCCCCCGTGGCTCTTCACGATCGCCTGGGTGGTGGAGAGCCCCAGGCCGGTCCCCTTGCCCACCTCCTTGGTGGTGAAGAAGGGGTCGAAAATCTTGTCCACGACATCTTTCGGAATGCCCATGCCGGAGTCTTGCACCTCGATGCGCACATGGGGACCGGTCCGAGCCTCGATGTTCATCGCCGCGTAGTGCTCGTCGAGCGCAATGTTCTCCGCGCTTATGGCCAGCCGGCCGCCATTGGGCATGGCGTCGCGGGCGTTCACACAGAGGTTGAGCAGGATCTGGTGAAGCTGGGTGGGGTCGGCGTCCAGCGTCCACAGGTCGGCCGGGATGCGGTGCTCGATCATGATGTTCTTTGGGAAGGTATCGCCGAGGATGCGGGCCAGATCGCGCACCACGTGGCGAAGCTGGACGAGTACCCGCTGGCCATCCATCCCGCGGGCGAAGGATAGCACCTGCTTGACCATGTCGCTGCCGCGCCTGGCGCTCGATTCAATGGCGGCAAGCGCCTCGAGTTTATCGGGATCGGTCTCGTCGAGCTTGAGCAGATCGATGGACATGATGATGGGGGTCAGGACGTTGTTGAGGTCGTGGGCGATGCCTCCGGCCAGGGTGCCGATACTCTCCATCCGCTGGGCGCGCAGGAACTGGGCCTCGAGCCGCTTCCGCTGGGTTACATCGGTATTGATGGCGAAGATGGATTTGGGCCTGCCGTCGCGGTCGCGCATCAGGGTCCAGCGGCCTTCGACGGTGATGGGGCGGCCGTCGCGGCACCACTGGTCGATCTCGCCCACCCATTCGCCGTTTTCAAGGGTGGCCCGGGTGGCCCGGGCGAAGGTCTCGGTGTCGCGGTACAGCAGCTCGTCGACGGGGCGACCCTCGACTTCGCCGGCCGGCCAGCCGTACAGCAGCTCGGCGCTGCGGTTCCAGTAGAGGATGCGGTGATCGAGGTCGCGGACGATGATGGCGTCCTTGGCATTGTCGAGCAGGGCGGCCTGCTCGCGCAGCTTTTCTTCGGTCCTGTGCCTCTCGGTGAGGTCGGTCATGCCGCCGACCATGCGGATCGCCCGGCCCTCGCTGTCGCGGAGGATATGGCCGCGGTCGAGCACGTAGGCATAGCTTCCATCCTTGCGGCGGAACCGGAACCCGTCCGACCAGTCCTCCCGCCCTTCCTCCAATGCGGCTTCGATCCCTCGAACGACCCGGTCGCGGTCCTCAGGGTGAATCCGCAGCGCCCAGCCTTCTATCGTGGGTTCAAGCTCCTCGACCCCGAAGCCGAACAGCGTCGTGATGCCGCTGCTCCACCAGATCCTGTTCGATTGATTCCGTCCAGATGCCTGCCTCCACCCCGCTCAAATCCGGCAATTCCACTCCCTCCGGCGCCGCCTCCGCATTCCTGACCCGCACCTCGTCGATCAC
>CBFGVE010000502.1:0-2129 GCA_965651915.1 uncultured bacterium | reverse complement strand
CAATGTCACGGATGTAGACGATAAAACCATCCAGCGGTCCCAGCAGGAGGGCAAAAGCCTCCGCGAATTCACCACTTTCTGGCTGGATCGCTTTCATCGCGACAGCGAGGCGCTACGTCTGCTGCCCCCTCACGTTGAGCCCGCCGCCACGGCGCACATCGAGGATCAGATTTCCATGATCGAGGAACTGGTCGAGCGCGGCCACGCCTACGTGGCGGAAGATCGCTCGGTATATTTCCGCATCAAGACCTTCCCGGTCTATGGATGCCTGTCCTGTCTCAACCAGCGGGAGATCACCACCCATACCCAGGTTGCCCAGTCGGGCGACGAGTACGATGCGGAGTCGATGGCCGACTTCGCCCTGTGGAAAGCTTACAAGCCTGAGGACGGCCCTAATTTCTGGCCCAGCCCCTGGGGCAACGGGCGACCGGGCTGGCATATCGAGTGCAGCGCAATGAGTTTGCGCTACCTTGGCGAGACCTTCGACCTCCATTCGGGTGGCATCGATCTGATTTTTCCCCACCACGAGAACGAAATCGCCCAGAGCGAGGCCTCAACCGGAAAGCCCTTCGCGCTGCATTGGTTCCATATCGCCCACCTCATGGTCGATGGCGGCAAGATGAGCAAGAGCCTGGGCAACCTCTACACATTGGACGATATCGCCAAGGCGGGCTACACCCCGATGCATCTTCGCTACACGCTGCTGGCTGGCCACTACCGCAAGCCGCTGAATTTCACCTTCGAGTCGCTGAACAGCGCCCGGCAGGCGCTGCACAAGCTAGCCCGCCTCGAGGGTGAGCTGCGTGCCGCCGCCGGGCTGTCCGCCTCCATGCCGGTCGAGGCCGCTGATCTAAGCGGCGGCCCGGATTCCGCCGGGCCCTTCGGCGAGGCTTGGGCGGCTCTGCTTGACGATCTGAATGTGCCTAAAGCCCTTGGCGCGCTGTTCAAGGCGGGGCACGACCTAATGCGGCAATCCCCAGAGAAGGATGAGGCAGGGCGGGCGCTCGGGGTGCTTCACGCCCTGCTCTTCGCCTTCGGGTTTGAGCTTGAGACTAAGGGGGAGGTTGTCGAGGCACCGCCCGAAGTCAAGGCCCTGGCCGAGGAGCGTCGGCATGCCAAGCAGAACCGCGACTGGGCGGCTGCCGACGAGCTTCGCGCCCGCATCCAGGCGTCCGGCTGGACGGTAAAGGACCGCAAGGACGGATACGACCTCGAACCTTCCTGAAACCTGCATCCATAGAGGAACCCATGTCGATACCCTGCATCTTCTTCGACCGCGACGGCATTGTTAACGTCGCGCCTTCACCGGAAGAGTACTATGTGCTGAGCGTCGAGCGCTTCTTTCTCATGCCCGAGTTTGTCGAGTCGCTGCGCGTTGTCTCGGAGCGGGGGTATCCCGCCGTCCTGGTGACCAATCAGAAGTGCGTCCATCGCGGTCTGATCACCCTTGAGGGGGTCGACGCCATCCACCGGCATCTGCGTAGCGAGCTGGGAAAGTCAGGCCTTGGCCTGCTCGATATCTACGTGAGCCCCCATGGGGGAGACCATCCCGACCGCAAGCCTGCGCCCGGCATGCTCCTGCGCGCCGCTCGTGACCACAATCTTGATTTAGCCCGTTCCTGGATGATCGGCGATTCCGAACGCGACGTGCAGGCGGGTCTGGCGGCTGGCTGCAAGAACACCGTGCTGGTCAAGGCCGGGGAAGGATGCACCTCCGCCCACATCCGCCTGCAGTCGATGGGCGAGCTGCCTGGCTACCTAAGCTCCAACCTGCCGTTGCTCCGCTAAATCCACGTCATCCGCGAGACTTCTATGCAGCTAACATCCCGTCCCCGCCGACTTCGCCGCACTCCAGGTATTCGAGCCCTGGTCCGCGAGACCCATCTCGCCCCTGGCGATTTGATCTATCCTGTGTTTGTCACCGATGGCGAAGGGGTGCGCGAACCGATCGCGACCATGCCGGGCCAGTACCGCCTGTCCGTCGATGAGTTGGTGAAGGTAGGATGCGACCTGGAGAGGCTGGGGGTCTACGGTATCAATTTGTTCGGGGTGTGTTCCCGTAAAGACGAGGCAGCCTCGGCCGCATTCGATCCCGCCGGAGTCGTGCCCCGGGCGGTCCGCGCACTCAA
>CBFGVE010000501.1:0-2165 GCA_965651915.1 uncultured bacterium | reverse complement strand
CGACGCCCTGAACAACATCATCGCCCACATCGCGCCGCCAGTCACCTGCGTGTTTCTGCTAGGCGTGTTCTGGCGCAAGACCCATGCGAAGGCGGCGCAGTGGACGCTGATTCTCGGTGGCCTGGCCGGCGTGCTGGTCTTTTCGCTCAACGAGGCGGGCGTGAAGACTCCGCTGGCCAACATTCCCTTCATGATGATGGCGTTCTACCTGCTCTGCTTCTGCGTCGCGATACAGGTAGCGTTCACCTACCTGATCAAGGGCAGGCTGACCGAGGAGGCGGAGGGCCTCTGCTGGAAGTCGCCGCTGGAGCCCCTGGCGGATCCTGGCTGGCGGGGTATCGGCAACTACAAGCTGCTGTCGGCCCTCCTGCTCGGTCTGCTCGCTGTGCTGTACTACCTCTTCCGCTAGACAGCGGCCTGCGGAAATTCTGGCGGGAAGCGCGGCTAGGGCGCGAAAGCCGGATTGGGCACGGGCATGGCCGCCCCGATCTCGGCCTGCCAGCGGCGCAGACGTTCGCGAAGCGCTTCCGCGCGCTCCGGATGGGCATCGGCTAGATTCTCGCGCTCGCCCAGGTCCTCCCGCAGGTTATACAGCTCGATGCGCGGGGAGTCATAGAATTCCAGCAGCTTCCAGTCGCCCTGCCGGATCGCCGCGCCCGGCCTCCAACTGCTGCCGTGGTAGTGCGGGTAGTGCCAGAACAGCGCCTCCCGGGCCAGCGAATCCACCCCGCCCTCCACCAGCGGAAGCAGGCTGCGCCCATCCAGCTCGACGCCGGCCGGCAGCTCCTGGCCAACCGCCGCCAGCAGGGTCGGAAAAAGATCCTCGCTAATCACCGGTTCGGACACTGTGCTCCCCGCCCGCTCCGGCACCCCCGGGTGGCGTATGATGAGCGGCACGCGGATCCCGCCCTCGTAGCACCAGCCCTTGCCGGCCCGAAGCGGTTCGTTGCTGGTCGGCACCCAGTTGCCGGGCGCGGTCGAAAGCCCCCCGTTGTCGGAGGTGAACACCACCAGCGTGTTCTCGTCGAGCCCCAAACCCGAAAGGTGCGCAAGCAGCCGGCCCACGTTGTCGTCGGTGCAGCCGACCATGGAGGCATAGTCGGCGCGGTCCTGCCGCAGCCGCGTCCGACCCGCTCCCTCTGGCCGCCACAGCGTCTCCAGCTCAGGCAGGGCTCGGCTCCGCTCGACCGCCTCGGCGTGGTGGCGCGGAGCGGCGTGAAGCGGCGTATGCACGTTGTAGTAGGACAGCATGACGAAAAACGGCTCGGCGGCGTGGCGCTCGATAAACGCCATCGCTTCGGAAGTCAGCCGATCGGTGAGGTACTCCCCCTCGGGGCCATCGGCGATGCCTGGCATCTTGTAGGGCGAATAGAAACTACGTGGCTGCCCAAGCTTGGACCCGCCAAGATTGACCTCGAAGCCGTAGTCCTCGGGCAGGTAGCCCTCGCCGCCGAGGTGCCACTTGCCGAAAAATCCGGTGCGGTAACCCCGCTCGCTAAGCACCCGGGCGATGGTCGCCTCCTCAAGCGGGAGCTGGTTGTTGATCGACGGCCCCAGCAGCCTTTGGGTCGTCCGCCCCCCCACCGGGCTGCGACCGACAGGAGACGAAGCCCGGATCCAGTCGGTAATGCCAATGCGGGCGGGGTTGCGCCCGGTGAGCAGGGCAACCCGGGTCGGCGAGCAGACCGGATTGGCGGAGTAGGCATCGGTGAAGCGCACCGCAGCCTGGGCGACGGCGTCGATAGTCGGCGTGAGGTGGAAGCTACTCCCGTAGCAGCCCAGGTCGGTCCACCCGAGATCGTCGACAAGGACGAAAACAATGTTGCGGGGCGAAGGGGAGCTGGCGCCGGCAGCGGTACCGCCGGCAAGCAGCAGCGCGCAGAGCATCGATGCGAAAGACAAACGGGCCATGGTTCCTCCAGGTGGATCACGGATGGATAGCGCAAGTTCCCAGCTTACCGCCGCCCGCCAGCGGCAGACAACCTCATAGTATCAGCATCTCCCATTCAACCCCTCCCCGGCGAGAGCCGATCATTCCAATGCGGGCCGCGGCTACGGGCAGCATCGCCCCGCTCCGCGGGCAAGCTCGCGGAGCGGGGGAAGGAAAGGCGCAAGGCTTACAATCATTCGCGGGCATTGTAATAGTCCCGCCGCCATCCCTCCCC
>CBFGVE010000500.1:0-2166 GCA_965651915.1 uncultured bacterium | reverse complement strand
TGTCGGCCCCGGACAGCCCGTTGGTCCCGAGCGCGACGGGGCTGTTGGTATAGGTCCCGTGGGGCTTCCACGGGGAGAAGGAGCCGCTGCCGTCCACGTCCAGGTAGGCCTTGAGCGTCCAGTTGCTCCCGGTGGCCAGCGGGCGGCTCGTGTAGGGACCGGGGCCGGACACGGTTACTCCGCGCTCCCCGCCCCAGGAGGCGGGGTCCAGGAGGGCCAGCACCCGCACCGCGCCGGTTTCCGGGCCGCTGTAGAGGATGTCGCCGGAGACGGTGGCGGCGATGGAGCCGGCGTCGTCCGGGTCGCTGCCGTGGACGAGGATTTCGTGGGAGTCGGGAAGGCCGTCGCCGTCGGCGTCGGCCTGGCCGTCGCCCGCCGCGATGGCTTCGAAATCCGAGGCCCCGGGGTGCAGCCAGTACAGCGCGTTGGTGCCGTCGGGCACGAGCCCGGTCTCCGCCGCGTCCCACACGCCCTCGGCGAGGAAGCGGGTGGCGAACACGTCCACCGTGTTGGTGAAGCCCTCGGGATAGGCGATGCCCACCAGCAGCCCGTTGGTCTGGAGGTCGATGGACTCGATCAGCAGCCCGTCCGGCCCTCACATGAGCATCATCATGGGCTCCTCATCAGCTTCTTCCTGCGTGAGCTGCAGCCGGTAGGCCTCCACCGCCTGGGCGGCGTAGAGCCAGCGCTCGAGGTCCGCCGCGTCCACCAGCCGGTACTCCATCTGCACCCGGGCGGGGTCGTGCAGCCGCTCCTGCTCGCGGACCCGGTCCAGCGGCCAGCCCCCGCCGTAGAGCCAGGGCCGCAGCGCCTTCAGGTCCGCGTAGGGGTCATAGCCGGGGGCCGGGTCGAGGCTGTGGACCACCGCGCCGGAGGCGGAGAGGAAGAGCAGGCGGCGGGTGGCGGGGTCCTCGGCGAGGCGGACCGGGTAGACCGGGACGGTGTTCTCGAACGTGGCCCCGAGGCCTTCGAGGAACTGCGGGGAGAAGCCGGCCGGGTCGAAGGGGACCGCCGGGGCCTGGGCCGGCTGGCGCAGGACGAAGTCCGGGGCCGGGGGCAGGAGCGGCACGAAGACGGAGCGCCCGGCGGCGTAGCGGTCGGCGAGGTCTTCCGGGGTTTCGACCAGCCCCTCCATCAGCGCGGCGTAGCGCGCGGGGTCCACCGGGGGCGGGGATTTCTCCCCGGCTGCGGTGGCGGGGGCCAGCGCCACCAGGGCGAAGGGGTTGAGAAGCGCCGCGCCCGCGAGCGCCATGCCGGAAAGGACGGCCAGCCGCCATGCCGCCGCCGTGAACCTTGCAAAGCTCATCGTGTGAATCTCCCTGCGCACCGCCCGGAAGCAGACCACCCGCCCAGCCAGTGAACGGGACAAACATAGGGAGCCCGGCCGAGGCTGTTAAGCAAAAAATCGCGGAGGGACGATTTTCTTGGAGAAGGAGTAGTGGGAATGCGAAATGGGTGGCAAATGCCGAGGGGGACCTTATCGATGAAGAGTTATTGACCTTACTCCGCCGCTTTGATCTGGTCCCAGATGCGGACGTATTTGGCGTTGTCGTCGCCGAGGTTGATGGCGGTTTCGCATTTTTCGAGCAGTTCGGGAGAGAGGAAGATGCTCTCCATCGCGCGAACTTCTTCATCTACCAGCTCGTAGGCGGCCACGTTGGGGCATAGGTAGTACACGAACTCAATGTTCTTGGCTGCCACTTCGGGTCGATGGAGGAAGTTGATGAAGGCATGGGCAAGCTCGACCTGGCGCGCGGTGCGGGGAATGACCATATCGTCGCTGGCGATCGACACCCCTTCGCGGGGGATCACGTAGTCGATCTCGTCGTTTTCATCCATCGCCTGGAGTATGTCGCCACTATAGCCGTGGGAGAGCACGAACTCGGCGGAGACCAGACCATTCTTGTATTGCTCGGACTCGAACTTGGCTAGGTTCCGTTTCCAGGCGATTACCACGTCGCGAGCTTCTTGCAGTTCGGCGTCGTCGACGCTATTCAAACTATAGCCTAGGAATTTTAGGGCGGCGCCAATCGTTTCGCGCATGTCGTTTAGCATAGTCATGCGCCCGGCCAGGTCGCTGCGTCCCAACACCGCCCAGCTATCCTCGAAATTCTCGATCCGAGTCGTGTTGTAGCCGATGCCCGTGGTCCCCAGCATGTAAGGCAC
>CBFGVE010000499.1:0-2173 GCA_965651915.1 uncultured bacterium | reverse complement strand
GCGTGCGCTCCTTGCCGGCGAGGAACTGGATGTCGTCGATGAGCAGCAGGTCCACGCCGCGGTATTTCTTACGGAACTGCACCAGGCCCTTGCGCTGGAGGGCGTCGATGTAGTCGTTGACGAAGGCCTCGGAGGAGATGAAGCAGACGGCGGTGCTGGCGTCGCGGCCGCGCACGTGGTTGCCGATGGCCTGCATCAGGTGGGTCTTGCCCAGCCCGGCGCCGCCATAGATGAAGAGCGGGTTGTAGGCCCGGGCGGGCGACTGGGCGACCGCGAGCGTAGCTGCGTGGGCGAAGTTGTTCGAAGGTCCGACTACGAAGCTGTCAAAGCTGTACTGCGGGTTGAGGGTGAACTCGACATGGGTGGCGGAGGGCTTGGGCGCGGCCTTCTTCGCTTTGCGCTCGGGTTTCTCGACCGGTTCGCGGGCGAGGATCGAGTGGTCGACCGAGAAGCGGATCGAGAGGGGATCGCCGCAGCTCGCGCACACCGCGTCGCGGATCAGCGGCAGGTAGTTCTCCTCGAGCCAGGTCTGGTAGAAGTCGTTGGCGACGCCGAGCAGCAGCTCGCCGTCGGCGAAGGACTTGGGTTCGATGACGGCGATCCAGCGATCGTAGACGTCCTTCGATAGTTTCTCCTTCAAATGGCCACAGGCCTGCGACCAAAGCGAAGCGGCTGATGTCTGCACGTGTGAAACCCCGTAAGAAAATAGAAAAGTGGAAACCGAAAAAAGCGCGTCGTCCAGGACCCGGCAGAGGCAGCTCGCGGACCAGGCTGGTCCCGGCACCGCGAAAGCCTTGTACTTCAGGCCTTTCAGCGCGGGCGGCGCCCCCCGGCGAAGCTCCTTGCACACAAGCTATCAACACGTTATCAACAGGCGGAGATAGCTTTGCCCCAAACTCAACAGGACGACGTTAGGGAATCAATAGGGAGGCGACAAGCGGAAATAAAAAGAACCGGGGATTAAAATGGGGTACCACTACATACGGCGTGGTGGTACTTGAGAAGGCCCTATATGGCCGCTAAAAATTCTAAAGAAATCGCTTGCATGCGGACACTTTATAGCGTGAGTTTTTGGCGTGGATGGAGCGACGCGCACCAAGGCACTCGTAAGGCCTTTGCAGCATACGGGTTGTGCGCGGGACCGGGAAGTTAACAGCGGCGGGACGAAGAACCAGGATCGATCAACACCATGCAGATTGCCTTTGTTCTACTGCTTTTCATGCTCCTCGCGGGCTGGCTGCTCTTCTTCCAGTGGAGGAGCGTGTTCCGTCCCGGTCGCGCGCCGGGGCCGAGCCCGGCCGATACCGGGCTGCGCTACGAGGAGCTGTTCTTCGTGAGCGAGGACGACGTGACCCTGCGCGGCTGGTGGGTGCCGCACGACCAGGCGCGGGGGACCATTCTGCTGCTCAACGGCAACGCGGGCAACCTCCACGACCGCGTCGAGCTGATCCGCGACCTCGCGAAGCTCGGCGCGAACGTGTTCGCCTTCGAGTACCGCGGCTACGGGCGCAGCCGCGGCTGGCCCACCGAGCAGGGGACCTACCGAGACGCGCGCGCCGCCTACGAGGTGGTGCGCGCCCGCCACGGCGACGCCGAAAGCCCGCCCATTCTGCTTCTCGGCATCTCGCTCGGCGGGGCGGTGGCGGTCCAGCTCGCGCTCGACCGCCCGGTGCGCGGACTCGTCGTCGAGAACACCTTCACCTCCATCGCCGCGATGGCCCGGCTCCGCTACCCCGCTTTCCCGCTGGACCGCCTGCTGGTGTTCCGCTACGACAGCCTCGCCAAGGTTTCGAGCCTCCGCGTCCCGCTGCTCGTCGCCCACAGCGCGAACGACGAGGTCATCCCCTACGCGATGGGCCAGGCCCTCTACGAGGCCGCGCCAGGACCCAAGCGCTTCGAGCGGCTCTCGGGCATCCACAGCGAAATCGGCTGGCGCACCAATCCGGGCTACTGGCAGGCGGTAGAAGAATTCGCCGACCGCGTACTGCCCCGCCTGTAGACATTTCACGCCCGGCCCCATCCTCGGCCAGGCGTGGGGGAATCCGATTAAGGGTAGGCGTTTAAGGGTGGCGAGCAACTGTATCCACTCTTAACCGCCACCCTTAACCGCATACACTTACCGGACTACCTCCACAGTTCCGAGCGGGAGCAACCGAGTAAGGGTAAGCGAGTA
>CBFGVE010000498.1:0-2194 GCA_965651915.1 uncultured bacterium | reverse complement strand
AGCATAGAATGGTCTCCACCGCGTTGGAGGAGATGCGTTCGTACCACTCCCGGATGGTGGAGGGTCCGCCGTCGCCGGGCGCAGTCAGCACATAGTGGTGCAGTTCGTTGGGTCCGGGTTCCAGCCGCTCGCGGGTTTGGACCAGGCTCTGGTTCTCGCCTGCCGCCAGGGGCGCATCGCCCCACTGGGCGACCACCTTGTGTAGCATTCCGTTGGTGGCGTATTCATAGCGACGCCATGAGCCGTGGGGACCGACGACGTGTTTCAGCTTTCCGTACTGGTGTCCATCGATGAGTCGGTTCTCGTAGAAGGCGAAGGTCGTGGAGAGGGCGAGGCCCAAGGGGTCGACGGTGCTCTTCACGACTTCGCGGCCCCAGGGGAATTGCTGTTCCTCGATGCGTTGGTGAAGGGACTCGATGCCTGAGGCGTCGAGGGTTTTCAGGTCCAAGGTGGAGCGGCCAAACAGGTCGAAGCCGGAGTTGCGGGAGGTGGTGGTCACCCGCTCGGTCTGTTCGCCCCGGCCCACCGACCATTGATTTTGTGGAGCGAGATAGGAGAAGGAGGTGATTTGGGTTCGGCCCATTTCCATCTCGGCGAGGGTGTAGCCATCGGCGGTGGCCTGCATGGTAAGGGTTTTGTAGGGGCTTGCGCCCTCCGCGATGGGATAGATGCCCCCGACGGGATTCTCGCCAGCGTCCGAGCGGTGGTAGAAGGCGAGTGTGCCGGGCGTCGCGGGATTGAGGTCCACCATGGCCGCGGGTAGGGCGATCTGGCGCACGTGGCCGTTTTTTCGGATCAGGTTGGCATCCTCCCGGACCAGGGCCTGGTAGTTCCGGAAATCCTGCATCCGGCCGGTGGGGGCCGATTCCTTCAGGTACAGCCCTCCGACCGACCGGCCCCTTGCATCCTTGCCGAGGCCGACGAACAGGGCGGCTCCATGGTCCGAATCGGTGGCCACCTCGCCGGGGCTGCAGTCGGCCGGGCAGCAGGTAGCCAGCTCATCCGCGGTCGTATCCAGCACCGGCTCGCTCACGAAACAGGCGAAGGCGAAATAGATCGATCGCGAGGCGTAGCTGGAGGTGTCGTCGTGGTACATGTCGCCGCATTCCAGGTATGCATGCGTTCCGCTGTCCAGCATGTGGCGGGGAGGCAGGGTGTCTATGGGCACGTAGGGCTCGCTGGCATCGAGGCCTTCGAACACCGGCGTGACGGTGTCGATCGGGAGCACCCACCCGCCGGGCGGTGGGTTGCCGTTGGACCCGTAAGTTTCTCCTTTGATGCTCGCCCAGTCGCTGAGCTGGTAGTAGAGGGAGACCTTTCCGTTGAAGCATTGGGGAAGGTCGTAGTGCGGCTCCCAGACGGCGACCGACTTGCCCGCCACGTTGGTATCCGTGTTGAGATAGGTCGGTGACAGTTCTTCGCTGTAGAAGATATCCGCGCTGTAGTTGGTGTTGACCGATCTCGATGGGAACAGCGAAGCCAGCGCCGTCCGAGCGCTTGCGCAGTCTTCCCCGAGTGCCGAGCCATGGCGGCGATACGATGCGGCCAATTCCGCAGCGTGGGCTAAACCGCCTTCAAGTACGTAGTGGACGTTGTTGGACTGGGTGACCCAGTTATAGACGCCCTCGAAATTCTCCCGGTAGTTGGAGGCCGTGACCGAAGGGTCGGATTGTTGGTAGCGGACCCACTCCCAGGGGGGCTCGGGCAGCAGATCTAAGTACATGGTGTTCGAATCATACCACTGCGGCCGGTAGGGGGAGCCTGCGAGATGGTTGGTGGGCCAATAGGAGTAGGCGAGGTAGCCGGCCTGGCTCATGGCGTGTCCTACCAGCGCGGCGGCGAACTCGGGCGGGAAGGGCGGGGCCTTGATGCCGTTGTCCTTGCAGGCTGGCCATTCGACGTAGCTGGGCAGAACGTTCGTTCCTCTCTAGACCTGGTAGTCATAGACCATGCGCGCCTGGATCTCCCGCTGCAGCCGCTCGATGGGCATGCGGGCGAAGAGGTTTGCGCTGGTTGCGTGAAGCAGTAGTGCGATGCCGACTCCGAGAACCCACCTACTCATGCTCGGCCTCCCGATGCGCCTGCACCAGCTTCTCGTGCAAAGCCTGGCGGGCGAGTTCCATTTGTACCCGCAGTGGCTTCATCTCCTCGCCGTGGGCGTGGAGAGCCTGATGCCGGCGCTGGCCCAATTCCT
>CBFGVE010000497.1:0-2195 GCA_965651915.1 uncultured bacterium | reverse complement strand
AAAAAGGCGCATCCAAAGCAACACAGGTCATGCTCGATTTGTTCAGGAAATTCGGGCGGTAGCGATGCACAACGAGGTCGGTGGTCGTGATCGGGCTCCTCACGTTGAACGGGTGGGGAACCGTGTCGATCGGCGCAGATCCGGCGCAGGAGCGGCGGATGCAGGAGCGGCGAGCCTCGCCGACCACGATGAGAATTAAAACGGCCAGAGGGGCGTAGACCCACGGCGGGCGGGCCAGAAAAAATCCGAGGATGGCACCGGTTCCGGCAAGCGCGGCAAAGGTGGCAAGAATAAGCGGCGCCTTGGCTCTGCTGTCAGGCAAAAGGATGAGCACCCGATTCAGCAACAGGAGAAAAATGCAGGCCCCGGCGGTCGCCCACAGGATTACCGAACTGAGCAGTATGAGCGGTATCTGCGTGGTCCTGTCGCCGACGCTAGGTGGAGGGGCTTCTTCGATCCCTTGGGGTAGAGCGCTTCCTTCACGCCGTGCCATCGCTTCGTATAGTTCGGTGGCGCGGCGCTCCACTTCGCTGGATCGATTCGAAGAAACCAAGCCGGGAATCACGGATTCCCTGGGCAGTGTCTCCAGGAGTTTCCGGAGAGCCTCGATTCGCTCTGCTATACTTTCCGCAGGAAGAATGGACTCGATGCCTTCCAAGGCGAATTCTGCCAGTTGGCGAGGCACAGCATCGTAGGGGACGCTTGACTCCAAGTACCGCAACATCAAGTGAGCATAGGCATCACCCAACTCCTGTCGCTCCTGACCGATCGCGTACTCGGCCTCGTACAAGGGAAGAATCCATGCCGTCATGAGGCATTCCACCTGAAGCACTGCCTTGGCGGTTTCGATGACCCCATTCTCAAGGTATTCAAGCACCATGTGAGACACCCGTCCTCGACCCGCATACCACTCGTAGGCGGCTTCAAACCCGGGCTCCCTATCCAAAAAATCCCCAGTCGCCGCCTCACCTGCGCAGCTTATCGAAAGCGCCAACACGACGCTCAAAAGCGAGGACTTGAGTTTCATCGGTTCTGAAGGGGCTCCTACCGGTCACCAATCGAGAACATGGCCTCGAGGTCGTGCTTCGAGTAGGCGCGGAACGCCAGCATGGTTTCGCTGTCCTGGATGCCGTCCACCTTCAGCATGGCACCTGTCACCACATCGGCCATCGCTTCGTTGTCGGCGGTTCGTACCAGGGCGATGAGGTCATAGCGCCCACTCACCGAGTACACCTCGGTGACCCCGTCCAGCCCCGAAAGGGCAGAGGCCACATCGTCTACCTTCGTTCGATCCACCTTCAATGCTACTATGGCGGTAACCATGGCTTCTTCTCCTGGTTGGATGCATGACAATGCGCGGCTGGCACCGCCGCACGGGAAATCCCACGCAGGAAGTGTGGTTGAAGCAGAGCGCGTCTTCAAGCGGCTTTTCTGGGTTTTCCAAGCCGGTGCCCCATCCGATCGCTCGGCCCGCGATCTCCGGTAGCCTCCTCGCTTGAAAAATATCCGGAGACCACCACCCATGTCCGGCGCCAGAGGCAGCCCCTGCACCGGGAAACAGGACCGATCTTGCCGGGACCCACAATCTAACCGAATCCCAGCCGCTGACACACCCGGCGAATCCCGGCCTTCGCCCGCCGCCAGGCCATGGGCATCGACGCCGTATTCCGCTAACCTCTCCAGCGCCGGCGTGAAATCGGGCTAGTAGATGGTGACGCCCTGCAAGCCAATCTTTTTATTTCCGGCGGGATCGACAAAGGTGTACCACTGCTCCCCGCCACGCGGCTGCATGGCGTTGTAGCGCCGCATCGCGTCCTCGACCACCCGCCAGTCCGCATCGTCCAGCGCCAGGGTTCTGTCCTCTAGCTCCATCCATGATAGACTAATGAACAGGACCCTAAGCGATACATCATGGTCTACCCCCGGAAAAGTGCGGATGATTTCGCGCTGGACTATAGCGGCGGCTCTGCGCGGCAGCGGGGTGAATGCGGGAATATCGGCGACCTTTTTTCTTTCCCCTCCAACAAAGCGCCTGCCAATGATTGCGTTGTAGGCGTCTTCTATGCTCTCGTACGTGCCCTGCCGGAGCATGGCGACGATGGGCTCGGCGCGCCTGCGGGCTTCGATCTGCTCCTTCATTCGGGGAACACCGAAAACCGCCGCGATGGCCAGCAGCACCAGCGCAGCTCCAGCAA
>CBFGVE010000496.1:0-2201 GCA_965651915.1 uncultured bacterium | reverse complement strand
CGGGTGCGCCCCGGCCCATAAATGCCTGAGGGTCTCACCGCGATGCCGTGGAATGGGCCCTGCTCCACGATGGACTCTGCCCGGAGCAGCCATTCGACTGAAAAGTGGCCAGGTTGAGCGGGGGTGTCCTCGTTAACCCACCCGCCCTGGCGATTCCCATACACCCCGCTGCTAGAGACAAAAAGGAAACGACGGACCGGGTGGCCCGCTAGTGCATCGATGAGCCGTCGGAGGCCTTCGCCAAACAAGGCTCGGTATACGGATTCGTCGGGTGCCCGGCGGGCCGATGGGGTGTAGACGATGCCGTCCAGCTCCGGAGGAATATACCCGGCGGTGGTCGACGAGGCGAGGTCGGTCACGACCGGCGCCACCCCTTCGGGCAGTGCCTGGGGATGGCGGGTCAGGCCCCAGACACGATCCCCCCGGTCGACGAGACGGCGCGCCAACGCGCTACCGACATAGCCGCAGCCTGCTATGAGAATTCTTCGCATGGGGTTCACCATGCCCAAGCCGAGACACAGAATCAAACCCGCAGTTGATAGAGAATCGAGAAGTCCTTCGCTGCCTCACCCTGGCTCTCTTCCCATGCTTTCCCGGGCGGGAATGATTTGGGGGCACCCTTCGCTTCGGCTTGTCTCTGGGAATCGGACGGCTAGCAGGAGCAGGCCTAAGCCCTTCCAGGGGTGGCCAGACGCCAACAGGACTAGCGACGCCACAATGAGTATTCCCCAGGCCACCGCCTGCCACTTCGGAAACTTGAGGGTTCGGCCGGGTGCGCGGGCCATCCAGCGGCGATGGCCTAGCAGAATACCAAGAAGCATCAGTCCACCCAGCCCAAAGAAAAAGCCGTAGGCGACGGAAACCAGCCCCGGCTTTATTCCCCCTCGCACGATTTCAACCCCGGGAGCTGGCGTCGCGGCGAGGAAGTACAGCACGCTCGACTCGCCGATGTAGGGCGCGTGGACCGGATGGGACAGCAGGCGGGTTCCAAGCAGGCTACCGTTGGGAAGCGGCCAGCAGGCGGGCAGCAACTGGGAGGCCAAGGTATAGGCGTGGTCGAGCCGGCCATTGACCTTGGCTGCGGCCAGTCCGAAAGCATTGGCGGTTGGACCAAAGCCCGCGATGATAGGGCCGGCATCCACATCGAACGAAAAATCATGACCCGGCAGATCCTTGGGAAATTCGCGGAAGCCAGCCGCCCAGCCTAGGTCCTGCCAGAAATACTGCTCATAAGCCGCATACCAGGCCCTGGTCTGCTCCGGCCAAAGTTCCGGCGAAAAGGTCAGCACCAGCGACATGCCAATTCCCCGCGAAGTGGTGTAGTGACGTCCGGTCGCCTTGTCGACCTGGAAAGGAACAAGCCCCCGTGAATCCAGAAGCTCGCCTTGGAATCCACGGATCGAGCGGTTGATCATCGCCCTGTGGTCAGTGCCCAGAATTGGGTCGGCACGCCCAATAAAGGCTATCGCGGGCACAATATCGATGGGGAAGCACTGCATCGGATAGTCGTCGAGGAGGCCGCGGGGCGAAACATCCAGCTCGGTGGCCAGGGTTGTCGTCTGGTCGAGCAGGGCTTCCCGGTAGCGCGGGTTGCCGGTGAGCTTTTCGTAGGAAGAAAGTCCCCCTATAAGCAGCGAGCGGAAGAACAGGTTTTCGCGGTGCAGATAGTCTTGGCCCCAGTAGCCCCGGACCCAGTGATGGTGGGCGGGGTCGATCAGGAGGTCGGCCGAGGCCTCGATGGCTGCTGCCGCGTACTGCGAAGGGGACTCATCGCGGGGACCTTCCCCGCGCTCCCACGCTGACTGCAGCGCCTCGGTAGCAAGCAGGTAGTAGAGCGCGCTCATCATCGGCCACTCGGTACCGGGGACATCATAGAGTTCAAGATGGGCAGCTCTCCCACTCGCGATGCGTTCCCTTGCCCACGCAGCGAAGCGGTCCGTCATGCTGCGGTGTACCGTCCAGGCCCGAGGATGAGGCTCGGCGCTGTCCAGGTTTCGATCCGATACGTCGCGCATCACCATGAAGCCGGGAAGGATGAAAAAGTAGACGACTAGGCCTGCAAGCAGCAGCGAATTCGTCCAGCGGATGGAGCGTACCCATTTGTGACTGGCTGCAACGTGGACAGGCGGCGAGGAGACCCGGAATTCGCGAGGCTTCAGAAACAACTGGGCGATCACGGCGCACTCAAGGCCGAATGGCAG
>CBFGVE010000495.1:0-2206 GCA_965651915.1 uncultured bacterium | reverse complement strand
GGCACCGCCACCGCCGACCTCTTCCCCCGGTTCACCCTGCTGGGCAGTATTGGCCGCAGCGCCAATACCATCGACGACCTCAGCAGTTCGCTGAGCAACCGCTACGGTCTTAGCCAGCTCATCCGCTGGCCCATCCTCCAGGGTGGATTCATACGAGCCCAGGTCCGCGCGGAAAAAGCCGAGGCCGCCGAGGCCGCCGCCGTCTACGAGCAAGCCGTCCTCGACGCGCTCGCCGACGCCGAGGAATCGCTCATCCGCTACCTTCGCAAGCGGGAGACCAAGGGAATGCTCCGCGAGGCCGTCGCCAGCCGCCAGCGTTCGGTGGAGCTAGCCCGGAACCTGTACAATGCCGGCGAGGAGGATTTCCTCTCGGTACTCGACGCCGAGCGCGAACTCATCAGCGTCGAAGACGAATTCGTGACCAGCGAAACCAGCACCGTCCTCCACCTCGTCACCCTCTACGCGGCCCTGGGCGGCGGCTGGGAAGCCTTCGAGCCCGACGACCAGTGAAGCTTCGGCCTTGGAACATATAGCGGTTGCCGATTCCGGATATTGGAATGAGGTCGCCGTTCGCATCGAACACGCCGAGGACATTGCCCCAGGCGTGGTGCTCCCGGAGGGTCGCGACGTTCCGGATGCTCACCCCCTGGTTTGGCTTGGTCGCCTGCGATCCAGTTGGATCGCCCAAGGGGATACCACCTCGAAATTTTAACAATCTTTGGGACGCTGCCAAGAACTTGACCAAGGGCCAAGGAACAAGGTTGTATCCGACTTCCTAGACAAGCAGATGAAGCGACTTCGCGCTGATATTGAGCCTAAGCCAGCCAGTTGCAACCCGGTCATACTCGACAAGGCATTTGTACAGATCCTGATGGAAGTGAACGGACCCGGCATTGAATGAATGGCTGGCGACAAAGCCCCCCCGCCCCACTCCTCTCTCGCCGGGCGGGTTTGTAGCGCGGCCGTGAGGCCGTATCTTCGGAGGCCGGGGGATAGCGCCTCACGGTGCCCCTACGAACGCCTATGGGGCGGGGGATGAGGAGATTTTGATCTCACGGAGGCACGGGGTTCACGGAGGGAGAGGAGATGGCATCCGGCGGCCGCGAGCTTTGCTTGGAGAATGACTGGACGGATGGGAACGGAGGGGAGTGTACGAGTAGGAGTAGGAGAGTGGGGATAACGCCTCACGACGCCCCTACAAACCTATCCGCGGTTTTTCCCACCCGCTAGTTTCGGTCGTGGACCAGATTGCCTGAATCCATGTTTGACTTGAGCCAACCCTGAGCTAGCGCCGCCAATCCAGCGCAACTCTCTCCCCTTGTGTCTTTCCGAGTGTTCTGTGGACCCCTTCCCCCTCCCCATCCGTGTGCCGCCGCAGACACCCGTGGGAAATTCCTCTTCTTTTCTGGCGAACGCGCTCAGCGCGCTTCACTTCCCTCCCGGCGGGCGACGACGACGTCACCCACTGCGACGGATAGCTCGCGGGGGTCTCGCCCCTGCTGGACCTTGTAGCCGGCCCGCAGCGTCACCACGTTCTTCCCCTCCTGCAGAATTCCGGAAGGAAGCACCGCGTGGAAGGTCTGGAAATCGGGGCTTTCGGGAAACAGCCATTCCGCCGCGAAACGCCCATTCACGTAGACCGCGAGGCGCTGGCGCTTCCAGTTCAGCCAGTGGGGCGCGGCGGAAATCCATAGCTCGGCCTCGGCAATGCCCTCCTCCAGCTCGAAGTACAGGTCGGCCTCCATCCGCTCCACCCACCGAAATGCACGCGGCCCGCGCTCGCGCTTGCTCCAGCCGAAGCCGAGCTGACCCTCGCCTGCCCGGTTCGGTTCGATGCGGGCGAGTGTGCGTTCCTCCGGCGGAGGCGGAGGAGGCGCTGCAGGTTCGTCGGGCAGCCGGGCGCAACCCAGCATGGCTGCAGAAAGCAGCAGGCAGGACAGCGGGCACGTCAGCTTGGCTCGGAACGGGATCATGGAGTCAGTGTGGCAGGTCGGCCCGGTTGCGTCCACCGATTTGAGCCGCAATCAGTGCAGCACGGAAAAGGAGTAGTCGATGTAGGGCTGGGCGCTTATGAGCGGGGCCGATTCCAGGGTGCCGTCGGACTGGCGCCGAACAAAATCGCCGTTGTTGAACAGAACCCCGCCCGCTCCCCGGCTGAACAGGCTGCTTCCCAGCCAGCCTTTCGGTTCGGCCATGCGCAGCAGAT
>CBFGVE010000494.1:0-2208 GCA_965651915.1 uncultured bacterium | reverse complement strand
CCAGTTGGTCGGGAGTGCCGTCCTCCACATGCCCCTCCAGACGCAGCCCCTTCTGCCCGGCGCGCAGCGAGAAGGCCTTGAGGGTGTCGCCAACCACGTCGCGCAGGCGGAAGGGTACGCGCTCGATTTCGAGCATGCCGGCCTCGATCTTGGAAAAGTCGAGGATGTCGTTGATGACGACCAGCAGGGATTCAGCCGAGCTTTTAACCACTTCGAGCTGGTCGCGCTGCTCCGGCTGCAGCTCCGAATCCAGGGCGAGATCAGTCATGCCGATAATCGCATTCATCGGCGTCCGGATCTCGTGGCTCATGTTCGCCAAAAACTCGCCCTTGGCCAGGCTGGCCTTCTCGGCGACCTCTCGCGCCTCGGTGAGGTCGCGCTCGCGGGCCTGGAGCACATCAACCATGTGGTTGAAGTTCGCGGAGAGCGCCTCGAACTCGTCGCGGGAGGCGCACTCCAGCCGCACGTTCAAGTTGCCCTGCGCCACTTTCGAGACCGCCTCGGAAATACTCATCACCGGCCGCACCAGCCGCCGCGACATCCACATCGCCAGCAGCAGCGCCACGCACACCACCAGCACTGCTTCCTGGGTAATCAGCCACAGCAGCGAGCGCTGCAGCGAAGGCCGGCTCAGGTACTCCTGGAAGCGGATGTAGGTGGAGATTCCGAGCGCCGCCAGCGGCAAGAGAGAGACTAACAAGAAAATAGCGACGGCTTTGGTTTGGATTCGCATGGGGGTGGCCCGGTCGTGGTTCGCGCAAGTCTAGTGGGTAGCCCCGAACCTAGGCAATCCATAAAAAATGTCCCACAAGTGGCACACTTTTAAAATTCCCCAGCCCTATGTGGGACATTTTTTCTCTATTTGGTTGATTAGGAAATTTGCCTATTTACTTCTTCCTTTTATGTTTACATGTTTTTCTATTCGTTGGCATGAACAATGCTATTTAAATTCCCGGAAACAGAACCGGACCGCGCAAAGCGGTTCCCAACCGAATAAAGAAGGAGGAAACTCAAATGACCCTGCTCAGCCAACGCTACAGCCCCGCGATGTGGGATCCCTTCCGGGAGCTTGACCGCCTGCACAGCGAACTCAACCAGCTCTTTGAGGGCTACGCCCCCGCTGGCGCGGCCGAGCTGCCCGTGAACCTATGGGCCAGCGAGGCCGACGTGCGGGTGACCGCCGAACTCCCGGGCGTGGAGCCCGACGCGGTTCACCTCACCGTGAAGGACCAGACCCTGCTCATCGAGGGAGAGCGCAAGGCGCCCGAACTCGGCGAGAAGGCCCGCTGGCTCCGCCAGGAGCGTCCCACCGGCCGCTTCGTCCGGCACCTCCAGCTCCCCTACGAGGTGGAGGCCGACAAGATCGAAGCCCGCTACCGCAACGGCATCCTCGAGGTCACCCTGCCCCGCAAGGAGTCCAGCAAGCCCCGCCGGATCGCCATCCAGAGCGCCAGCTAACCCTTGAACCCAAAAGGAGCATTCCCATGACCACTCAAGTCCAAACCCAAAAGAACGAGACCAGCGCGGTCGCCCAGCCCGAGCCCCAGCTTCCGGTGTACATCCCGGAGACCGACATCTACGAGCTGGAAGACCGCTTCGTCGTGCTCGTCGACATGCCCGGCGTGGAGGAGGCCCAGACCGAGATCCAGCTCGAGGACGACCTGCTGACGATCAGTGGCCGCCTCAGCCCCGAGGAGCCCGGAGAGCGGCAGCTCATCCGGCACGGCTACGTGACCGGGGACTACCGCCGCACCCTGCGCGTAGGCGCCCGGGTGGACCGCGAAGGCATTACTGCCAAGCTCCGCAACGGCACCCTGCGCATCGAGCTGCCCAAGATCCCGGAGGCCCAGCCCCGCAAAATCGCGGTGCGGGCTAACTAACCGAACCCGCCACAACCGCCAACCTGTCGAAAGGAGGTGAACGAAAATGGTACGCGACCTGATTCCATGGAGGAAACGCAAGGAGCAGTCGGTGGCGACGACAAACCGCGCCACCGGGTCCCCGCTCGGCGAGCTGCACCAGCAGATGGACGCGCTCTTCGAGGATTTCTTCGGAGACTTCGAGGGGCTCGCTCCCCTGCCCGCCCGCTGGCGCCTGGGGCGCGAACTCCAGGCCTCGTTCCCCCGCATGGAGGTGAGCGAGACCGAGGAGGCCGTCGTGGTATCCGCCGAGCTGCCCGGCATGGACGAGAAGAGCGTCGAGGTCGAA
>CBFGVE010000493.1:0-2265 GCA_965651915.1 uncultured bacterium | reverse complement strand
CCAGTTGGTCCAAGCCTTGGACCCGGTCCGCAGCCTTCAGTCCGAGGCTTGGATTCCCGCATCGGCGCCGAAGTTAAATTGTAATAAAGTGCATTAACGGGCAAAAAATTTTCGTTCCGGAAAGTAATCACGTAAAATGCTATCAAATATCCAACTAAATGCGGTTTACTCGCTGGGTGCGCCATATTCGCAATTATTTGGTAGCTGTTAAGGTGTCGGCCTTTCTTCTGGGTTTGAGCGGGGCGCGTCCCGTGTCGGCCGAGGAAGGGCGTCCGCCCAACATCGTGTTCATTCTCGCGGACGACCTGGGGAAGGAGTGGATATCCTGCTACGGTGCCGAAGGTATCGCCACGCCGAACATCGACGCCCTCGCCGCTTCGGGGATGCGTTTCGAGAATGTCTACGGCATGCCCCAGTGCACGCCCTCGCGCATCGCCCTGCTCACCGGCAAGTACCCGTGGCGCAGCGGCTGGGTGAACCACTGGGACGTTCCCCTTTGGTGCGTAGCCCACTTCGACTGGCGCATTGGCCCCAACACCACGGCGTTCCGCCTGCTCCAGGATCTCGGCTACGCGACGGCGGTCGCGGGCAAGTGGCAGATCAACGACTTCCGCATCGAGCCCGAGGCCATGAACCGCCACGGCTTCGACGAGTTTTTCATGTGGACCGGACAGGAGAGCGGCAACCCGCCGAGCGCCGCCCGCTACTACGATCCCTACATCCACACCCGCGACGGCAGCCAGACCTACAGCGGCGCTTTCGGACCCGACCTCTACTCGGGCTTCCTGATCGATTTCATCCGCCGAAACCGGGACCGCCCGTTCGCCGTGTACTACGCGATGGCCCTGCCGCACATCCCCTTCACCCATACCCCGGACGAGCCTCTGGACTCCCTCCCCACCGACCTCGACAAGCACCGGGCGATGGTGCGCTATATGGACGGGATCGTCGGGCGCATCGTGGCGGCTCTCGAGGAGGAGGGCCTCCGCGAGAACACCATCCTCATCTACACCGCCGATAACGGCACCCACGGGCCGGTCGTGGGCACCCGCTTCGGGCGGCCGCAGTCCGGCGGCAAGCAGTCGCTCTGGGAGCGCGGCACCGCCATGCCCTTCGTCGTGAGCGCCCCGGGGCTCGTTCCCTCCAACGTGGTGAGCACGGCGCTCGCCGACTTCACCGACCTGCTTCCCACCTTCATCGATCTCGCGGGCGGCACGGTCCCCGCCGGCCTCGCTGTGGATGGCGTGTCCATTGCCCCGGTCATCCTCGGCGAGTCCAGCAGCAGCCCGCGCGAGTGGATCCTGTCGATGGGCGGCAACCCGGGCACCAACCTCAACGGCACCGTGGTGAACCTCTACCCCTACGCGCAGCGGGCCCTCCGCGACGAGCGCTTCAAAGTGGTGGTCGCGACCAACCGAGTGATCACCAGCCTCTTCGATATGCAGGAGGATCCCTGGGAGCTAACCAACCGGGTCAACTCCGCCGCCGCCGTCCACACCAACGCCCTGGCGAAGTTCCAGGCCATCATCGACGGCGAGATCCCGCACACCGACGCCAACCCCATGTACACCCCCTGGGACCTCGACTCGGACGGCGACGGCATCCCCGATGCCTGGGAGACCGGGACTGGCCTCTACAACGGCCCGCGCGACACCGGCTCCAGCCCCTTCCTCGCCGATACCGACGGCGACGGCTGGGCCGATCTCCAGGAGATCCTCATGGCCTCCGACCCCAACAACCCGGATTTTTTTCCCCTCGCCGAAAACATGACCGAGACCCGGCTGCCGATGCAGCAGTTCGTGGTGGTGTCGCGCGACGGCACAGCCACCGACCCCAAGACCGCGATCGGGGCGAGCGGCTTTCCCGGCACGGTGACCACCAACGACCTCTTCGTCCGGCAGCGCCTTCCGGGCTCGGCGGAGCAGTACCGCTCGCGCCTTTTCCTGCGCTTCGATCTTTCGTCGATCACCCACCTCGCCATCGCCTCCGCCCGCCTCGAGCTGCACCAGTATGACCGCAGCGCCTCCGAGACCGCGCACTCCCCGATCGAGCTGTCGCGGGTGACCTCGAGCTGGAATCTGTCGGGGTCGGACTACCCGCTCTACACCGACGCCGTGGCCGACAGCCGCGTCATCGCCACCAACGACCTCTTCGGCACCACCCAGAGCGCCAGCGGGGTCTATACCGCGCAGGTCACCGCCATCGTCGCGGCCTGGCTCGACGGGACCGAGCCCAACCACGGCTTCCGCATTGCGCTGACCAACC
>CBFGVE010000492.1:0-2293 GCA_965651915.1 uncultured bacterium | reverse complement strand
CTATCCGTTAAACTCGGGGGACATTTCTATCCGTGCTTGACAGCGGTTAAGGTCCAACCTTTACAGACCCTCCCGAATCCGGTAAATTTAGAGGGTTGGGTGCTTCGCACCCCGGGTGGCATTTAGTCGCAACCGCGACACCTACTTGGCCGACCCGGCCCGCAAGGGCGAACAGGGACTAAAGGGCGAGTTCGCAGCCCGCGACCGCCTCATGGTCGTGGGCTGTTGTCGTACCCCCGATGTACCATCTCCGACGTGCATGGAGAGCGGCGGCGAGAGTTCCGGCTCTTTGACCCGCCCACCAACCGTGGGGTTCGAGCCCCGAGTCCCAACGGTGGTCCAGCCGGCCGGCTCTTGCCGGGACCATGCGCGAGCCTCGAGCTCGAAAGGCCCGTCATGCCATTTCGCCTCTACGTTCATTCCTGCTGTACGATCACGCCCGTCGCGACGGTCGCTCCAACCTGCGATCAGTGCGGCACGCACGGTGAATTCTACCGTTGGGAACTGCATACGCCAGAGTGGAATGCCGTCTACAGCCGCTGGAGCGGGCTCAGACCGAACGGACCCCATGAGAAACGTGCGGACGCGCTACTCCAGCCGCTCCGGCAATCTTGCTCCAGATGCCAGGGTCGGACGGTCATCGGAGACGAGGCGGGTTGGCGCCGATGCCCCCTCTGCGAGGGGGCCGGTGGGATCTGGACGGCCACGGACGAGGCGATCCGGAGTGCCCTGGATCGGATCCGTCAGGAATTTCCTGATGCAGCCACCGGCAGTGCAGATGGCTGGTACCCTCTGCCGGACCTCCGGAGGAAGCCGGCGAAGGAGCCGAGCCGCCGATCGGCTCGGACTCCCCACCCCTCTTCGAGTCGCAGCGATCCCGAACCCACCGTCGTGCTCGCAGCCGCGCCGACGACTACGCAGGTACGGGAAGCTTTCGTCGCCGCCGAGCGGAAGCTGGGCACCCGTTGGCGGTTGAAAGGGCGCGGCCACTGCGAGCGCGCGACGCTGAAAAGCTGGTATTCTCGGGCGGTCGGGGGGGTGATCAAATCCTGGTGTTATGTGAGTTGCGGCAACTGCACCGGTGCCCGGCGGCTGTTCCCCCTCGATCTCATCGCAGAAGCGGCATCGACCCTTGGGGTGGACCCGGAAGCGTTGATCGGACAGAAGTGCTGATCGATCGTGCGGGAAGGGCCTCTCGGAGACACGCCTGCGAATGAAAAGCACCACGACTGCCCGGCAACCCGCTCAGAAGAGAGGGTCGCCGGGCAGCGCCGCGGCCTGTTCGATCCAGCTTGTCAGAAGCGCCTCGTCGACTTCGTCATCCTCGTGAATATGAAGGTACCGGGTATTCGCATCCTTCGACGATACGGGGGGGAGCGGCTGCAGGGATGCGCCGCGGAGGAACACCACCTTCACATACCTCGTGAAACAGTGATAGCTTAGAAACCAACCCCTGCCCTCGAGTCCGTAGAAAGGCGAGTTCCACCTCACCGCTTTCCGTACGCCGGGCACGGTGCCTTCGACCAGCGCGTCGATCCGGCGACCTACCTCCTGCTTCCAACCCGGCATCGCCGCGATGTAGGCCTGCACGGGGCCATCACCGTCGCCCTTGGGGATCTGGGGGTTGCCGCCCGAGAGGAGCTTCGGCTCCCCGATGCCACCGGTGGCGGCGGCGCTCGTGGTGGCACTGGCGGGCGCCTTCCTGGAAGTCTTCTTCGCGTCAAGCTTTCTGGATTTCTCGGTAGACATTCGTATCCGGATACGGGGAATGGGTTAGGGTTAGGCAAGCGCAACATTCTATTCCTCCCCCTCACTCCGCCGAAAGCGGGAACCCGCAAAGCGAGCGCTGATTGCGAGTCGTTCCCGCGAAAGCGGGCGCTGATTGCGTAGTCATTCCCGCGAAAGCGGGCGCTGATTGCGTAGTCATTCCCGCGAAAGCGGCACTTGTTGCGTAGTCATTCCCCGCGAAAACGGCACTTATTGCGTAGTCATTCCCGCGAAAGCGGGAACCCAGAGTCCCACCTCAGCCATGGCGTTCTGAGGTGGGTTCTGAGCACCGAAACATGCCCGTTCTCGCGAGCGAAATACCCGGCCGACAGTGGTTCTTTCCGGATCCTACGCGACCCGGGCAGTTCCGTGTCAACGACGGTTACCGATGTCCCACTCTCGACGGTTGGAATGTCCCACTTTGGGTGACCAGCCGTTCAGGTCGTTAGCTCCTTCTTTCTAGGGGTTCTACGCCCGGGCGACGAGGCGGAGGCCGAGTCCCCGTCGTTGAGGGAGTGGAGTTGCT
>CBFGVE010000491.1:0-2303 GCA_965651915.1 uncultured bacterium | reverse complement strand
ATCAAGTACCTTCAGGTGTTTGTAGATCGACCCCGCCACCGCGCGGGCAAGTTCGACCGGAACCGCGTTGCCGAGCTGGCGCATGCTTTCGGTCCAGGACCCGGTAAATTGGTAGTCGTCGGGAAAGGTTTGGATGCGGGCGCTTTCGCGAACGGTAAAGTATCGGACTTTGCCATTGCCGTAGGCGAGCATATTTTCGCCGCCGGGCACGCCGTGGTCGCCGGCCTTTAGAGCCTTGGCGGGCTCGTCGTAGGGGCTCCCGGTGTGGCCAGGATAGGCCTTTGCCCCAGGCTGGTAGCGGTGGTTGGGGATGGGTGGTGTGCGGGGTTCGTCCAGGCCGGCGATGGCATCCCGAACGGTACGCCATCGGTCGGGCTGCTGGAGAAGGTTTCCGCAGGCAAGTCTGGCGATGCGCTTGCGCAGCGGTTCTGGCGGCTGGCGGGGTTGCGGAAGGCCATGGTCCGACCAGTAGCTTCCCGTGACATACTTGGCTCGGAGGAGTTCGTCGGCGCTGGCGCTAGGGCTGGGGAAACACCATTTGGCATCGAGGTCGCTGCGGAAACCCACGAAGAAAACCCGGTGGCGACGCTGGGGGACGCCGAAGTCGGCTGCATCGGCAAGGTGGATGCTAACCTGATAGGAGAGCCCCTCCCGCCGCTTGCTTGAGGTGTGGTGCTTCTGAAGGCGCTGGAGGTTCGCGTCCCAGGAGATGTTCTGGGAGACGGGAAATTCCGGGTAGGTGAGCTGGAGCCGGATGTATTCGACATAGTTGCGGAAACCGGGGCGCAGAAGGCCGCGCACGTTCTCGAACATGAAGGCCTTGGGGTGAAGTTCGCGTACGGCGCGTACGGCTTGGGGAAACATGTCCCGGGTGTCGTCGTAGCCGCGGGCCTTGCCCCCGATCGAAAAGGGTTGGCAGGGAGGTCCGCCCGCGATCAGGTCGATCTGGCCAAACCCGGCGAAATCGATTTCGCGGACATCCGCTTCCAGCACCTGCCACCGGGGCCGGTTCAGGCGCAGGGTCGCGCAGGCGTCCCGGTTGCGTTCGACGAGGCCGGCGTGCCCGAAACCGGCCGCTTCGAGTCCGAGAGCGAGGCCTCCGGCTCCAGAGAACAGTTCAAGCGAGCGCATGGTGGGTTCCGACGGCGTGGGTCTTCTAGACATGCGCTCCATCCTGCCACGTCGGCGTCGGGAAAGCAATTGCCCGGATTGGCAGGGAGCGGTTTCTTTGCTATCACGATGCTATGCGCCATCCACACGCCATCGCCTGGGAAGAGCGGCTCAAGGCTGTGTTCGACGAGATCGACCACGAGCTGGAGGACCGGTATGGCTCGCGCTATTCGCTCCACCCCGCCCGCGCTGCGCGGGGCGACACGGCGAATCCCGAGGACGACGGGCTCTTCCGGCTGGGGGCGTCGTTCAGCGCTGGCTTCGGCAGCCGGCATGGCCGGGGCTATGTCGTCGAGATGCGCATGGTCACCCTGGACCATGTACCCCGCGCCTTCGGGGAGCGCCTGCTCGAGGAGGTCGCGGCGGCGCTGCGCGAAAAGCTCCCCCGTGCCTTTCCGGGCCGTGATCTGCACGTGGACCGCGACGGCCACGTCTACAAGATCCATGGCGATTTGAGCCTGGGGAGGGTGTGAATCGGTGGGGGATTGGATGGGCGTCCATTCGCGAAATTTTCACTTTGCCAAAAAAGTCACTCGCCTCGATTTCCCCCTTTACAACCCGCCCCCATCGCCCTATGTACATCCCGATTCGCATTGGCTGGGCGGGTGGTCCGCCCCGGTGCGGTGCGCAGGGAGATTCACACGATGAGGTTTGCAGGGTTTACGACGGGGGCCTGGCGGCTGGTTGCCCTTTCCGCCATGGCGCTCGCAGGCGCGGCACTTCTGAACCCGTTCAACCTGGCGGCGCTCGCGCCGGTCACCGCCGCAGCGGCTGAGAAAACCTGGCCCCCGGTGGACCCCGCGCGCTACGCCGCGCTGATGGAGGGGCTGGTCCGCAGTCCGGAGGACCTCGCCGACCGCTACGCCGCCGGGCGCGGGACCTTCGTGCCCCTGCTTCCCCCCGACGCCGACTTCGTCCTGCGCCAGAGCGCCCAGGCCCCGGTGGTCCCCTTCGACCCCGCCGGCTTCCCCCCGGAACTCCTCAAGGGCCTCGAGGCCACGTTCGAGAACACCGTCCCGGTCCACCCGGTGCGCGTCGCCGAGGACCCCGCCACCCGCCGCCTGCTCTTCCTCTCCGGCTCCGGCGCGGTGGTATACCGCCTCGACCCCGCCCCCGGCTACGATCCGTACGCG
>CBFGVE010000490.1:0-2305 GCA_965651915.1 uncultured bacterium | reverse complement strand
GAGCGCCTCGCGATACCGCAAGTGCGCGGAGCGGGCGAGCGTCTGCACCTGCGCCCCGGCGTCCGCGACCACTACCTGGCCTGGCTGCGCGCCCGGCGGGGGACCGGTGCCGACTACCTCGACACCGGCATGGGGTGCAACGGCTATGTCGTCGCCCCCTGGTGCTACGACGTTCAGGAGCACCCCAGCGCATGGGTGGTGCAGGAGTCGATCAACTTCCTCGCCCGGCGCGACCCGGACAAGCCGTTTTTCCTCTACACGTCCTTTCACCGTCCCCATCCGCCCCTCGACCCGCCGGTCGACTACCTCGACATGTACGAGCGCAAGGCGCTGCCGGAGCCTCCGGTCGGTGACTGGGCGGGGCCGCAGCCCGACGACCGGGGCCTCGACAGCCCGGTGCCCCGCTCGGTCGCCGAGCGGGACCGTGCCCGGCGAGCCTATTACGCACAGATGACCTTCATCGACCACCAGATCAACCGGCTGATTCACGCCCTGCATGAGCGCGGGGTGCTGGAGAACACCTGGATACTGTTCACCTCCGACCACGGCGAAATGCTCTACGACCACAACGCCATCGCCAAGGCAGTGCCCTACGAAGGTTCAGCGAGGATTCCCTTGATCGTCTTTCCCCCGCATCACTCCGCCGGCTACCCGCTCAACACGACCGTCTGCCGGCCTGTCGAACTCTGCGATATTCTGCCCACCTGCTGCGACATCGCCGGTATTCCGGTGCCGGAAGGGGTGGAGGGACGCAGCGTGCTTCCTCTCTGCCGCGGCGATGAAGTGCCTTGGCGGGATGTCCTGCATGGCGAGCACGAGCGGCCCGGCCCCCGCGCGAACCAGTGGCTGACCGACGGCGTCTGGAAGTATATCTGGTTTTCGCAGACGGGCGCAGAGCAGCTTTTCAATCTCGATGAGGATCCGCAGGAGCTGAACGACCGCTCCGCGTCGGAGCCCGAAATCCTCCAGGCCTGGCGCTCCCGCCTGGCCGTGGAGCTTGAAGGCCGCGAGGAGGGCTACAGCGACGGCAAACAGCTTTTCATCGGGCGGAAGCCGAGGCGCGTGCTGGCTCATGCGCTCTAGAGCCTGGTCTCGCCCACACATTTGCCCTGGTTGCCGCAGCATCGCCAGCGCCACTCCGTCCGGTACCCTCTTGCGCAGGGAGGATCATAAGTTTGGCCATGTAATTCATCATGGGAAGCATGTACGGATTCCGGCCTCCGGCCTAGAGTTGTGGTCGTGTACTTTCCTTGCGGCCAACCACGAGAGTTTCCACCATGCCTGCAATTCCTCCGCTCGACCCTTCCCCGGGTGCTTGCCCGTCCTCCGCATGCCCTTCGCCAATCGATCTGTCGGGTGAATGGCGCTTCCAGCTCGACCCGGAGGGCATTGGCGAGCGGGAGGGTTGGTTTTCAGCCGTGCTGCCCTACGCCATCCGCCTTCCCGGTGCGCTGCAGGAGCAGGGCTATGGCAATCTTCCGTCGCTTGCGACCCCGTGGATCGGCGGCCAGAAGCATGCTGCCCTTGCCGCTCCGGCCTACGCCCCGTACCGAGACGCCGAACATTTCAAGTACCCGTTCTGGCTTACGCCGCTTCGCCATTACGCCGGGTTGGCTTGGTACCAGCGCGACCTCCATATCCCTTCGGACTGGGTAGGCGCTCCGGTCCAGCTCTTCCTTGAGCGACCCCACTGGGAGACCACGGTCTGGCTCGATGGCGAGGTGCTGGGTTCGGTCCGGCACCTCGGTGCCCCGCACGCCTATGTCTTCGCTCCTGCCCGGGCCGGCCGGCATACGCTGACCATCCGGATCGACAACCGGATGGTCGTCGATGTGGGTCCCAATTCGCATAGCGTGAGCGACCACACCCAGAGCAACTGGAACGGGCTCGTGGGAGCCATCGAGCTGCGGCGGCTGAGCCTCGGCTCGGCCTGGATCGACGACTTCCAGGTCTATCCGGACCTGGTCGCCAAGGCCGTGCGGGTGAACATCCGCATCGGCCGCATGCGTAGCGCCAGCGAACCCAGTCGCTTCGCCTTGCGGCTGGAGGCTCGTGGACCCGGCGGGGAGATCTACCGAACGGAATTGTCCGGCCTATCCGCCGCGCCGGACGGGCCGGTCGAGATGAACCTGCCGCTAGGCGACTGCCCTGCCTTGTGGGATGAATTCGATCCCTTTCTCTACACGCTCGATGCTTCGCTCCAGGCCGATGGTGTGGTGGTCGCCGGGCGCACCGACCGCTTTGGCATGCGTGAAATCGGGGTGCAGGGAACCCAGGTCACCTTGAATGGGCGAGCCCTTTTTCT
>CBFGVE010000489.1:0-2309 GCA_965651915.1 uncultured bacterium | reverse complement strand
GGGTGGTCGCAGGAGGAGGCCGAGCAACTCGTGCCCGGCCTGCTCAAGCTTCGTCCCCGCCCCACCGCCGTGCTCGCCGCCAACGACGCGCTCGCCACCGGCCTCCATCTCGGGTTGCGGCGGGCCGGACTCGAGCTGCCCCGCGACTGCTCCCTCACCGGCTATGCCGGCGAGGAAATGGGACGCCTGCTCAACCCCGCCCTGACCACCGTGCTCCAGGACGCCGAGCCCCTCGGACGCCGGGCGGCCCAGATCCTGCTCGACGCGCTTGCCGGACGCCTCGCCAAGCCGGTCAACGAGGAAATGGCCGACCACATCTCGCTGCGCGAATCCACCGCGCCCAGCCGGGGCCAGCGTTAGGAGCGCGAACCCTGGCGCTGGGCGGGCACACCGGTCCAGATTTCGCCGGGGGGCACATCGCGGGTGACGACCGACCCCGCTCCCACCACCGAGCCCGAGCCAATGCGCACACCGGGCAGCACGGTCACGCCGGCGCCGAGCCATACGTCGTCGCCCAGCACGATGCCGAGGCGGCGGGTGTCCATGGGCTGGTCCTTTACCGGCGTTCCCGCCTGCATTCCATGGTTGGCCGAAACCAGCGTGCAGAACTGGGAGATCAGGCAGTCGCGGCCAATTTCGATGCTGGATTCGGGGCTGGTGCGCAGGTTGTTGTACTGGCCCAGCCAGGTGCCCTCGCCAATGGCGATGCGGCCCGCGCCCTGCGGGGAATCGGCGCACGAAAGAATGGTGCCTTTGGATACCGTTGCGCCCCTGCCTACCGCGAGCTGCTCCAGCACGCGGCCCCGGAAGACCACGCCGCGCTCGATCTTTGCGCCGGGGTTGTTTCGCCGCACCCGCTCCAGCTCCTCGGCCTCCATGCGCAACTCGCCCAGCAGGCGCACCAGGGCAGGCCAGCGGAGCTGGGCCAGGCCGGAAATCCACGTCTTTAGCGATGGGGTTTGATCTGTCATTCGGCGTCCTCGGTCAGGATGGTGGGTGTGCGAGCAGAACGTCGGCGGGCCGGGCCCGGGCGAAAATGGAATCCTCGAACAGTACTTTCCCGCTGGTTTTACTCCGTGCCGTTTCCAATGCCCCCTGGTAGACAAAGCCGAGGGACCCCATCTTCTCGTAGATGGCCGAGAAAACAGGCTGGCCCACGTAGAGCGGGGAAAATACGGTTTCGATCACGACGAGTTCGGCCCGGCTCAGCACCGAAGGGCCGCCGGCGATCACCTGGGCCTCGAAGCCCTGGACATCGATCTTCACCGCCAATGGCGTTTCGAGATCCAAGATGCCGGGAACATCGTCCAGCCGGCAGACCCGAACGGTTTGCTGTGTCTGCCCCACCGAGGCGGGCCATTCCCGCTTATGCAGGTCATGCATACCCAGCAGGGAGGAGCTGGGGCGGAAGTCGCTCACGTTCATCGCCATCTCCCGGTTCTCGCTGCCCAGGGCGACCGGATGGCACTCCGCGTTGCCGATGCGGTCGCACACCTTCTTGAGCTGCTCGAAGGAATCTGGCAGGGGCTCGAAACACACGAGCCGAACGTCGGGGTTGTTTCGCCGGATCATCGTGGCGAACTGCCCCACATGGGAACCTATATCCAGGAGCGTCCTGATGCCGTAGGCCCGGATCAACGGATTCCACAAGTTGCACCAGCGGTCCAGCGCCTCCCGCTCCCGGTTTCTCTCGAGGGTGCGCACGAGACGGACCTCGAAGCCCAGGCCGCGACAGGCCCGATGAAAGGCGCGACGCATAGCATGCTTGGCGAAAGCGGTCATGGCGGCTATTCCGTGCGCGGTGCTGGAATGGCGGTTGTAGAAAGTGGCGACACATCGGCGTGGCAGTGGATCGCATACCCCCACCCCGCCTTCCACGGCGGTAGGGTACCCCCCTCGATCCGGCGGGCCGTGACGCGGAAGGGCGCGGTGCCGTAGACGATGTCGTACGCGTGCTTCACTTCGGCAAGCCCGCCCCGGTTGATGCTCAGATGAATGTCGTAGCTACCCGGGGCAAGATCAAGATGGCCGATGCTGAGGCACACCCGGTGCAGACCGGCGGAGGGTGCCGGGAACAGCGGGCTGTATCCGCTCAAGGCCACCGCGCCCGACTCGTGGCGGACAGTATAGCCAAGGCAAAGGCGGTCCATCGGCCCATGGGTCTGCAAGGCCACATCGAGACGAAGCGTTCCCCCCGAGGGAATCTCGGCCTGGCCGCCGGGAGCCAGCCCGAGAGCGGCGAACTCCACGGCGGGATCGGCTAGAACCCGGCGCTCGCAGGACACCTGGCCGATCGGTTTGGACTGGCC
>CBFGVE010000488.1:0-2334 GCA_965651915.1 uncultured bacterium | reverse complement strand
TGATCTTGGCGGGCATGTCGCAGGGATTGGCAAAGTCCGGGCAGTCGGGGTTGATGAACGCCTTGAAACCTTCCGCCTCGGCGGCCATGCGGGTCAGCTCCTCGAAGGTGAACGCCTCGCCTGCCTCGGCCCACACGCGGCGGCACTCCTGCACCAGCCAGAGTCCGCAGATGTTTTTCAGCAGGCGGGTGGTGCCGAGTACACCGCCCTCGTTGGTGAAGCTGTAGTTAAAGCTCTTGTCGGTAATGACCGGGGCCGAAGCCTCGACGCCCATGAGCGACCAGGTGCCCGAACTGAGGTAGGCGTGGGAGGTGCCCGGGGCGGGCACGGCGGCTACGGCGCTCGCGGTGTCGTGGGCTCCAACGGCGATGACCTGGATGGGTCCGGCGCCGAGTTCGCTTTGGAGTTCGGGCGTCAAGATTCCCAGAGGAGTCCCGGGCTGCACAATCTCGCCGAAGATCCGGCGGGGAAAGCCCATGGTATCGATGAGTCCGAAGGCCCAGTTGCCGTTTTTCGGGTCGAAAAGCTGGCTGGTGCTCGCGATGGTGAGTTCGTTGGCCATCCGTCCGGAGAGCCGGTAGTTGATCAGGTCGGGGGTGAACAGCAGCCGGTGAGCTTTAGCGAGGTGCTCGGGCTCATGGATGGACTCGGCGAGCAGTTGCAGCAGGGTGTTGAAAAACATGAACTGGATGCCGGTCGCCTCGTAGATCGCGCGCAGGGGCATGCGGCGGGCAGCCTCCTCCTGCATGCCGTCGGTGCGCGGGTCGCGGTAGGCATAGGGCGGGCAGATCAGCCGGCCGTCTGCGTCCACCAGACCGTAGTCCACGCCCCAGGTGTCCACGCCCAGGCTGACCACGGCCTTGCCGAACTCCTTGGATCCGGCGGAAATGCCGGCGAGAATGTTCGCGTAGAGCGCCTCGAAATCCCAGGTATAGTGACCGTCGTCGCCGAGGACGGGGCCGTTGTGGAAACGGTTCAGCTCCTCGAGCTTGAGCTGTCCATTTTCGACGATGCCGGCAAGCACGCGGCCGCTGGATGCGCCGAGGTCGATTGAAAGGTATACCTTGGGACTGGACACGGAGGCCTCCTGGGAATGGAATGGCAAAAATGAACCCGCAGCTTAGCCCCAAGGCGTGGAGCAGTTCAAGTCCTGTTCTTGAACTGGGACTTGACTTTTTAGAGGTGACAGGGCGGGTAGCGGCCAGACCAGACTTGGTCTGGTTTGGTTGTTTCCTGGAGGCGAGCCATGATCGCCACTACTGTTACCAAGGCCAAGGCCCAGCTTTCCGCTCTTCTTGACCGAGTTAGTCGTGGCGAGGAGGTGATCATCTAGCGTCACCCCCCGGAATGTGGTCTATTTGAGCGCCGTATCGGTTTGGGACATTGCAGTGGAAAAGGGCTTGGGCAAGCTGGAGATCGCCGAAGGCTGGGAGGATGAGCTTGCCGGCCAGGGTTTCCGTCCGCTCCCCATTACCTGGAGCCACGCATTGGAGGTTGGGCGACTTCCCGACATCCACCGCGATTCCCTTGACCGGCTGCTCGTGGCCCATGCGCGGGAGGACGGACTCACGCTGGTCACGCGCGATTCCGCGATTGCCGCCTATGGGCAGCCGGTAGTGAGGGCCTAGTGACACCGCCAGACGTATTCGCCTACCCTTAACCGAGGTAGGGGCAATCGAGTACGCGTAGGCGCTTAAGGGTGGGGAGTAAGCGGGTCAATCCGAGGCTGGGCGGGCGCGGAGCGATTTTTTTGCGCCGTGCTTTTTCTTGTCGTCGACCATGCGGGCGGTCGCCCGGCGCGACCGGCGGCGTTTCTGGCGCCGGATTTTCTCCTGCTCCTGCCGTCTCTTGCTCTTTTCTCCGAGCACCTTCTCCTCGATGCGGTCGCACAGTTCGCGGCGGGCGAGGAAGCGGTTCATCGCCTGGGAGCGCTCGCGCTGGCATTTCACTTCGATGCCCGTGGGCGTGTGCAGGAGCTGGACGCACGACGACGTTTTGTTGATCTTCTGTCCGCCGCTGCCCGAGCCCCGGATAAAGCTTTCGCGCAGATCCTCCTCGCGCACCCCCAGGCGGGCCATGCGTTCGGCGAGCTGCGCTTCTTTTTCAGGTCCGGCAAGCATAGGGCGGGGAAGGGTAGGCGGGGTGGGTGTCTAGGACCGGCTGAGCCAGTAGGCGCCGGCTCCGATCATGAGCGAACCGGCGACGCGCCGGGTCCGCTGCTGCGCAAGGCGTCCATGCAGCCGCCTGGCGATATGGCGGGCGGCCAGGGCATAGGCAAGTTTGACCCCGCCGACCGTTGCGATGGTGAGGATGAACACGAGGGCGACGTCCTGG
>CBFGVE010000487.1:0-2337 GCA_965651915.1 uncultured bacterium | reverse complement strand
CGCAAATCCCGGGGACTGCCAACCGGGGTGAAGGCGACGACCACCTTGGGTTTCTTGAGGCCCTGAGGCATTGGGCCAATGGATAGGTAGGCCGCGCGCGCCGTCAGGTGGGGCATATTAACATGGCTCCACGACTCCCAGTCGATCCGGATCCCCTCTTCATCGCCCAGTTCGGCGGTCACGTAGGCGAACTCGGGAGGCGCCTTGGACTGGCGGGCCATCTGCTCGTCGTAGATGATCGTTTCCGCATACCGCCCCCGGAAGTCGGGCTCGACCAGCCCCGCGAGGTAGTAGTACCAAGCGAAATCGGTAAACTCCTCGGCCAGGGCCTTCCCCCCGGCTTCCCGCAGGGCCTTGTCGAGCGCGGGAAGCTGGTATTCCGAATAGCGAGCCCCATACATCGTACCGATGACCCGCAGCGCCTTCTCCCTCCCCAGGTGCCAGAAAAAGAGCGAGTAGGCCTCGGCCTGCTCTGCCGTAAGCGAATCCATCGGCAGCTCGGGAAGGTAGTCGAGCCAGGGAGCACCGAAGTCAAGCTCCTGCAGGACGAGGGGCGACGGGCTTCCATCGCCGGGATTTCCCCGGTCGCCGCCGGTCGCCATGGCCGACTCGACCGCCGAGGACGACATCAGCAGCCAGTCATGCTTGTTCGGCAGCACGCCCCAGTAGCGGACGTACTGGCCCTGGGCGGCAAGCGCCAGCAACCTGCCCAGCACGTGGCGCAGCGCGGCAACCCTCGGGATCCCGTCCGTATCCGCCTTGTCATAGATGTCGGACGCCAACGTCATCGGCCCGCCGGGACGGGATTCCCCCCAGGCGTCGATTTTCGAGACGAACACATCGTGCCGAAGAAACGTCGGCGGCTGGAGGGGAAAGCCAAAGCCCTCGAGCTCGCGCCGCATCGTCTCCAGATGAACGCCTAGCTCCTTGACGAAGTCTGGCGGATTGTCCTCGTCGCGTCCCTGCCCGCCCGGAACGGCATGATCCCCCTCGGTCATATAGTGGATCTTGAAATTGCCTTCTGGCGTCTCGTACTCGTACTGCCCAAGCCAAGTCGCCGAGCGTAGAATGCTGCGGCCGGTCGGCGTGAACAGCGTGTTGTAGGTGATGCGGCCCGCCCAGCCCAGCGGAGTGCTGATGACGAAGGTGTCCACGGCCTTCTGCGCGACCTGGCCCGCCTTATTGCCCAGCACGCCCCAGAAGCTTGTGTGGGAGACCATGGCGGTCACCGTACCCCGCTCCTCATCGACCCGGGAGGGCACCCTTTGCCAGGACCCGTTCTTCCAGGTGGCCAGGCTTACATCGCTCCCCATGGCCTTGCTATAGGGCAAGGTCAGCGAAACCGGGCGCCGGTAGCGGTAATGCTCATCGCTGCCGACCCGGATGTCCACCACCATGCCGGCAAAGTGGTCCATCATGCCGGCAGGCAGATCGGTCACTGGCGTAATCCGGATCTCGGCGGACTCGGCCAGCGCGCCGGGAGGTACCTTGACGGCCAGTCCCCCATCGCTGGTCAGCGCCCCGCCGCCCTTGGCGTCGATGGCGGCCACAAGACTGTAGGGGGCAAGTCGGGGCTCGGAAACCACCTGCAGGGCACGCTCGCGCGGCACCCAGGGACGGCGGTACTCGTCCAGACGCTGCTTATGCGCCTCCCAGGCGGGCCCCGCCTCGGCCGGGGTCATCAGCCGGGCTTCCTGCTCGACCAGCGGCGCCCTCCACCAGGCGAAACGGTCGAACCAGCGGGCGTCGAGCTTCCAGGCCAGCACCAGCTCGACGGCCGTGAAGCATAGCAGGCAGAGCATGCTAAAAGCGCCGAGGCATCCGAGGCTACCCCGGCGGCGGGGAGCAGGCCCGCTCATGATACCACCCCCGCGATAGTCAGGCCGAGAAGTACCGCCAGGGCAACATTGAACACCAGCCATGCCTGAAGGATAACCCAGACGAACCCTCCCCGGCCGAAACGCCCCCCCGCTGCGGCAATCCGCCGGGCACCCGAGAAAGCCGTAAAGGCCGCCACAAGCCACGGCAAGACCAGAATACTCAGGAAACATACGAAAAATCCCGCGATCGGCCTGCCGTTGTAGGCCTGGCCCGCACCGGGAATCAGCAGCCCAGCAACCAAAGCCATTCCGGGCGAATGCCTACGCCCGCCGGCTGGAACCGAACCTTTCGGCAAGCCAGGCGGTCCGCCCGCCGCTACATGGGAAGCACCTGCCGGCTCTACAGCTTTCTCCACATTCATAGCGGCTCCTCAGGTTAGGCCCCACAGGGCTACTTACCGATAATCCCGACACCACCACGCCCAAACGGTTATAGGGGAAATCCTGATCCTCTGAG
>CBFGVE010000486.1:0-2343 GCA_965651915.1 uncultured bacterium | reverse complement strand
CATGCAGAGATTGGCGAGCACCTGCTCCATCTGGCCGGTATCGGCCAGGATGGGCCAGAGGCCGGGCGCGGGGTTCACTACCAGGCGGCGGTGGGTGCCGAGGAGGCACTGGAGCATGGGGCGCATGCCCTCGGCCAGCTCGTTGAGGTCGAGCGGCGCGAGATGCGGCTCCTGCCGCCGGGCGAACAGCAGCATCCGCCGGGCCACCCCGGCCGATTTCGTGGCGGCGTGCTGAATCTGGACCAGCTCGGCGCGGCCCGGGGAATCGGCGGGAAGAAGCTGCAGGGCGGTCTCCGCGCAGCCCAGAATCACCTGGAGCATGTTGTTGTAGTCGTGAGACACCTGGCTGACCAGTCCGCCCACCAGCTCGCGCTTCTGGGCCTGCTGGTGGATCTCGGCGAGGCGTTCGCGCTCTACCTCGGCGTCGACCTGCCCGGTTACGTCGGTGCCCACGGAGTGGAAAAGCGATGGGTGGCCCAGCTCGTCGAAGAAAGCCTGGTCCCGCCACTCGTGCCACCGCCGCTGCCCATCGACGATCACTTCATGGCGATAGACTGCGGTTGGGCTCTGTGGCGACAGCGAAAGAAAGGCCTCCTGAACGTGTGCCCGGGTCTCGGCGGGGACGAGTTCCAGAAAGCGCCGGCCGAGAAGCTGCTCCTTCGTGCGCCCGAAATACTCGGCGTAGGCCGCGTTGACATAGGTGAGGGTGCTGTCGGGCAGGAACTCGCACACCATAGCCGGGAGGGTATCGAGCAGGGTTCGGCAGCGGGTCTCACTGGTCGGGGCGGCGACGCCGGGCGCCGTATCGACCGCCGACCCGGTGGTGCCGGGGTAGTCTCGCGGACGTGGTGTCATGGGGTCCCTTCGTTTCGTTGGGGCGATCGCTAGCCGGACTGCCGGATGAGCGGCTGGATACCCCACTCCTGGCTGTAGAGAATGAGATCCTGGTTGTTGTGCGCCTGAAGCTTTTTCCGCAGGTTGCGGCGATGGGTCGAAACCGTCTGCTCGGAGATGTTCAGCTCTTCCGCGATTTTCGCGTCGTTCAGGCCTTGGCCCAGCATGGCCATGATGTCCACCTCCCGCTGGGTGAGGATCTTGTGGAAGGCGTCGGGCCGCTTGAGCTGGTCCATGGCCCGCATCGCTAGTTCGTCGTAGACCTTCTCGTTGGCCATCACCCGCCGCATGGCCGATTCGAGCGCCCGAAGCCCGCAGCCCTTCACCAGAAAGGCGTCCACCCCCAGATTCAGCGCCTGGTACACCCAGAACGGGCCGGAATAGCCCGAAAGCACGATCAGCTTGAGTGCGGGGTGCTGGTTTTTCAACCGGTAGCCGGCCTCTATGCCGTCGATGTTGGGCAGGCTGAGGTCGAGCAACACGAGGTCGGGGGTGGAGGACGCACAGAGTCTCAGCGCTTCCTCCGCCGTCTTGGCCACTCCGTAGAGCGGCCACTTGATTTCCTTGGTGATCCACAGGGAGAGCAGCGACGCCAACAGTTCGTCGTCTTCAACAATGAGCACAGAATGGGAGCCGCTGTGCGCTGTGATGGGTTGATTCATCGGGAGGGGGATGCTGGGAATGGTGGCAGGCGACATAAATCATGCTCCGGGACCCCAGTATCCGACCAGCACGAATTTTACCAAATAACTGGTATCCCGTCGGGGCGCTCCGCGCGCCCCTAATATTCGCCGGGCGCGGCGTATAGAGGCAGGGATGCTCCAACCGGCTCCGCCCTGCGGACTTGGGTCGATCAGGCCGGGAATCAGTGTTCCCGCGTGGAGGGCGAACGTGCGCTGGGTCGGAGGAGGAAGAAGTCCACGACGAGCGGGTAGTGGTCCGAGGAGACGGGTTGGCCGATGCGGCGGTCCAGTACGGCGATGTCCGGCGAGTGCAGGGCGTGGTCGATGGGGATGAGCAGGGGCGGGAGGTGGACCGGCCAGGAGGGTTGCACGCCGAAGCCCCGGGCGCTATCGCGTAGCCCCGATTGGTCGAGCAGCCTCCGGAAGTGTGTACTCCACGGCGAAACGTTGAGATCCCCGAGCAGCAACGTGGGCCTATCCTTCGCGACAACGGCGGGGAGCAGGGCGAGCTGCTCGTTCCGCCGCGCCGAAAGCCAGGCGTCGCCCGGGGGCACCGGGTGAGTGGTGATCACCCGGAGCGGCCCGGCCTCCGTCTCCGCCGTCGCCAGCAGGGTGGGCACGTCCGCCGATCCAAGGGCGACCACCGAGGCCTCGCTCAGCGGCCAGCGGCTGAACAGGGCGATGCCGAAGTTGTCGTCTCGGGGGTCGGCCAGCCGGTGGGGGTAGTCCAGCTCGAGCGGCGCGAGCGCGGCGAGCCAGCGGTCGC
>CBFGVE010000485.1:0-2354 GCA_965651915.1 uncultured bacterium | reverse complement strand
TCGAGAATCTTGCGACCTCTCTCCAGTCCGGGATCGTGAAGTACAGTGCGGGATACTTGGCCCAGGGCCGCTTGGAGGAAGTGAATCGGGCCGCAAGCTCCTGCTTTGCCTATTCCATCCTGCTGGCTGCCCTAGGCTGCGGGAGTATTTTGGCGGTCGCAGCAATCCGGTCGGGAGCCTCGGAAACGGCCGGATATGCCATGGTGGCCGCTGGCGCTGTAATCCTTCTCGTCATCCCTCTATCCCCCTACACGGGAATAGTCCAAGCTATGCAGCGATTCTACATCGGGTCCATCGCCGGCCCCGCCGTTAGCGCCATCGCCGACCCTGTCGACAGTCACGAACTACCTGAGTCTCGCCTCAGTAGTCGCTTGGTACTCCTTCGTCGGCCCTTCGGTGGAAGTCTTGATCGTGGTTATGGCGGTTACGCTGCTCATGTCCCGGCTGGTCCAGGTGCCGTTCGCCTACAAGCTGGTCCCCGGCCTCGTGGTGGACCTGCGCCTTTTCGACAGATCGAGTTTCCGCCTGATTGCCTCCTTCGGAACTGCGACAGTACTCGTCTCTGTGTTCCTCGTCGCGAACACCACGGGTGTGCGATGGCTGATGGGATACCTGGCTTCCGCCGAGTTCGTTGCGCACCTTGCCATCATGCTTATTCCGGTTTCGATATTCAGCTCCATTATCATGGCTGTTACCCTCACGGTAATGCCTGCTTCGAGCGCCTACGCGGCCAAGGGAGACGGGGCGACACTCCGAGAACTGCTCGTCCGGGGGATGCGTTATACAACAATCCTTATCGTGGCCGGAATGATTGCCGCCAGCCTCCTTATGGAGCCCGCCCTTAAGCTCTGGATCGGTCCGGAATATGCGAAGCTGGCTCCATACGCCGTGGCCATTTTGGCGGGCAATGCCTTTATGATGAGCACTTCGGTCGCGCATCACATGCTCAAAGGGATCGGTATGCTACGGACTGTGGTTTACATTTTTCTCCTGGGGATGGTGATTCTCCCAGGAATCCTTATCCTCGCCATCTATCGACTTACGGCCGATCCATACATGGCGGTCACCACCGGATTGGCTGCCGGACATGTGGCATGCGGAGGTTTGAACTTTTATTTCTGCGCGAGGGCGGTCTCTGCCCGCCTAGGTAGCGCATTCATGCAAGTGCATTTCCAGCCTTTGGCCGCTGGAGCCATCGCAGCGGGTCCGTTGATGGGTATTGTGTTCGCGGGTGAGGTACAAGGTATGGCGGCGCGTACTGCTTCGGCTGCTGCTGCCGTGGCCGCCTTCCTGGGCGCATGCCATGTCTTCATTTTAACTGAGCGTGAAAAGCACCAGGCGCATGGGATGATTCTGGCCGCCCTTAAAAAGGTGGGCTTGTCCAACCGGGTATTCGCAGCGAGGAATAAGCCGTGAAGACGTCACCTTTCGGGGAGGCAGGAGTGGGCGGATCTGTGCCCCTGGCCGTAGTGGACCTGCCGGGGGGGCCGGGGGACGGGCGATGGGATGCCTCGATTATCTGCGCGGGTGACATCTTCCCATCCGGAGAAGGGCCAATAGTAGAACCAGGTGTCGCCGCTTTTCTGCACTCGGCAGACCTGGCGATGGCTAACCTGGAATGCCCGCTCACCGATAGTGTGGACCCGGTGGCGAAAGCCGGTCCATGCCTGAAGGCCCCCGCCTCAAGGGCGGGCAAGCTTCGTGAGTCGGGTTTCCGCCTCCTCTCCCTGGCGAACAACCACATCATGGATTATGGTGTCAGCGGCCTGCGGGATACGTTCGAGGCTTGCGCATCAGCAGGACTGGATACGGTTGGTGCCGGCGAAGACGAGCGTCAAGCGGCTGTGCCGTACCGCGCAGAGGTCAAGGAATGCAAGGTTGCTGTAGTGGCATTGGCCGAACGGGAGTTCTCGATCGCCGGATCAAATACCCCGGGCGCTGCGGAGCTTGAGCCCGTGTCCGCATGGAACGCGATCCGAAGGGCGAAAGAGGGAGCGGACATTGTCATAGCCTTCGTCCACGGCGGCAGCGAGCTCTGCCATTTTCCTAGCCCGAGAACCGCAAGGTGGTATCGCTTCTTGGTAGATGTGGGTGCAGACGCGGTCATCGCACACCATCCTCACGTCATCCAAGGGTACGAAATCCACAAGAGGGCACCAATCCTGTACAGCCTGGGCAATTTCCATTTCCCTGGCACTAACCTGTCTGATCCCACGCGGGAAGGTTTGGTGGCGCGTCTCTGCATCTCCGGGAAGCGCCTATCCCGCATCGAAGTTCACCTCACCCGACAGTCTGGTGTTGGTTGCGCGGTGGGACTGGCTTCCCCGAGCCGGATCGCCTCATGGTCCGCCCAC
>CBFGVE010000484.1:0-2361 GCA_965651915.1 uncultured bacterium | reverse complement strand
TATTCGGGTAAAACGCTTGACTTGATTCGCTCGGTAGGGTAGTCTAACCCCAGACCTTTCGGTATTCCCTTGTCATTCCCATGTGTGAAATCGATCTAATTTGTTTGGACCTGGACGGCACTATCGTCATCTACGACGAGGAGCCGGCCGTCCTTCATCCTGGTGGTATCGCCCTTCTCAACCTTGCGGGGGAGCTGGGGGTGCGCTGGTGCATCAATAGCGGGCGCGGATACGCCGGACAGCTCGCCATTATCAGGGCCTCGGTTTCGCGCGGCCTTTCCCATCTTCCGGACGCTATCCTGGCAGGGGAGTGCCTCGTCTTTCACCGCAGCGGAAACGAATACGCCCCCCTGGACTCCTGGAATCCCAGGGTAGAAGCGCAACTATCCCGCTTTCACGAGCAGGTACAGCAGGTCGTGGAGCCCTACCTCCACGACTGGGCTGAGCGCTTCCAACTGGAGGAAGTGGTCATCGAACCCTTCGCCACCGCCTTTTTCATCGGCGAGGATGGCAGCCGGGAGTACCAGTTCGGAAGCGAACTCGAAGGAACCACCCGGGAGGTGCCCGCCCGGATGGTGTCCCGGAACGGGGGTTGGTTCTCCGTGCTCCCCGAGGGGCTGGGAAAAGGTTCCCTGCTGTCTGCCTACCAGAGTCTCCGGGGGATTTCGCCCGAGCGAACCCTGGCGGTGGGCGACCATATGAACGACCTGCCGATGCTCAGCGGCGCGGTTGCCCACAAGGTGGCCTGCCCCAGCAACGCTGCCCCGCCAGTTCGCGAGGCCGTCTGCCGCGCGGGCGGGGTGGTCGCCCCGCTGCCTGGTCCCGAGGGCACGGTGGAAATCCTCCGGCGCTTCCTGCAGCCCGAGCCCGCCACCTGTCTGAAGTAGCCCCCTGCGCATCCCAATCCTCCAATCCTCCCGGCGTGTACTACGCCCACACCTCCGATGGGCCGACTTGCCATCGGCCTCTACCTGAACGCTTGCCTAAGTGCGCGCTGCTGTGCTATCAGCATAAGCTGTTGTTCCGAAATTCGGCTTGCCAGGTCTGGGCCTGTCCGAGCCTTGGACCCGCATCTTATCGCTCTATCCGAGGATTGGAAATGGCGTCCTGGCCGACTTGGGCTGCCTATAGGCCGGGTTCTATTTAACCAGAGAGATCTACCGCATGCGCATCAAACCTTTTCAGGCCCTGCACCCCCCACGCGATTTGGCTGAGCGAGTCGCCAGCCTTCCCTACGACGTGCTGAGCAGCGACGAGGCCCGCGAACTCGTCAAGGACAACGCCCGCAGCTTTCTCCGGGTGGTGAAGCCGGAGGTCGATCTCGACCCCGGCATCAGCCTCTATGAAGATGTGGTCTACGAAACAGCGGCGGCCAACTTCAAGAGTTTCCAGGACCAGGGCCTGCTCGTCCGCGATGCCGAGGAGACCTTCTACATCTACCGCCAAGTGATGAACGATCACGCGCAGTATGGCGTGGTCGCTTGCGTGCATGTGGACGACTACGACAACAATCTCATCAAGAAGCACGAGCGCACCCTCAAGAAGAAGGAGGATGACCGTACCCGCCACGTGGCGACCATCAACGCCAATGCCGGCCCGGTTTTCCTGACCTATCGCGACCAGCCTGCGATCAACCGGATCGTCGCCAAGGCGGTGGCCGGGGAGCCCGACCTCGATTTCGTGGCGGTCGACGGCATTCGCCACACGGTTTGGCGCTGCCCCTTTGCCGGGGCGCTCGGTTCGGCTTTCAGCGCGGTGCCCTGCACCTATGTCGCTGATGGCCATCATCGCTCGGCCAGCGCCGCGCGGGTCGCCCGCGACCGCCGCGAGGCCAACCCCAACCATACCGGCGACGAGGAGTACAACTGGTTTCTTGCGGTGCTTTTCCCTGCCACCCAGCTCAAGATTCTTCCCTACAACCGCGTCGTCGCCGATCTCCATGGTCATACCGCCGAGGAATTTCTCGGCCGGGTGCGGGAAGTGTTCACCGTGCAGAATGATGCAGGCGACACGCCTGCCGGTTCCGGCTCGGTCCACATGTATCTCGGCGGGCGGTGGTACGGCCTTTCATGGGATGGCTCTGCGATAGGCGATCCGGTGGCCGCGCTCGACGTGAGCGTGCTGCAGGACCGCCTGCTCGCGCCGGTTCTGGGGATAGCCGACCCGCGCCAGTCCGACCGTATCGATTTCGTAGGCGGCATCAGGGGAACGGGCGAGCTGGTTCGCCGGGTCGAGCAGGGCCGGGCCGCCGTGGCTTTTTCCATGGCCCCGGTGACGATCGAGCAGCTCATGGAGGTATCCGACGCCGACCTCATCATGCCCCCCAAGCGCACATGGTTCGAGCCCAAGCTACGCTCGGGC
>CBFGVE010000483.1:0-2363 GCA_965651915.1 uncultured bacterium | reverse complement strand
CACGGCACGACCGCGGGGGATTGGGGCGATCCTAGGCTGGAATGGCGGAGCAGTGAGCTACGATATCGGCCAGGGTTTGTTCCAAGGTGAACTGCGGGGTCCAGCCCGTGTGGTTGCGGAGCAGGCGGGTGTCTAGCCGGGGGGCGACGTCGGTGGGGCGGAAGCGGGCGGGATCGACTTCGACGGTGGGCTTGGCGCCGGTCAGCCGAATGAGCATTTCGAGCAGCTCGCGTATGGTCACGCGTTTGTCCGAGGCGATGTTGTAGGAGCAGCCCCCGCGGCCCGATTCGAGAATCCGGCGGTAGGCCCGCACCACATCGCGCACATCGAGAAACTCCCGCCGGCTGTCGAGGTTGCCTACCCGCATGAGCGCTTCGCGCTCGCCACGGGCGATGGCGAGGAGCTGGGTTGCGAAGTCCACCGCGACGAAGGACGGGGACTGTCCGGGGCCGGTGTGGTTGACTGGGCGCGCGGTCATCGCCGGAATACGGTACTTTCTGGCATAGATCCGGGCGGTCATGTCGGCGGCGGCCTTAGTCATGGCATAGAGGTTGCATGGGAACAGGGCCTCTTCCTCATGCAGAGGATTCGCGGGTTCGCCTTGGCCGTAGATCTCGGCGCTGCTTACGACGAGGACCCGGGCTTCGGGACAGTGGACCCGGGTAGACTCGAGCAGATTGATTACTCCGATCAGGTTGATTTCGGTGGCCTCCACCGGCTTCTGCCACGCGGCGGGAACGAAGGCCATTCCCGCGAGGTGGAGGATCCCTTCGGGCTGGGCTGCGGCGAGCACGTGGTCGAGGGCCACGGCGTCGCGGATATCGGCGACGAGGGCCCCGGGGCCGGCATTCTCGCCGGGGGCGGCGAGGGCGAGCACCTCGTGACCCGCCGCCAGCAGCTCGCGTCGTGCGTGCGTGCCGACGAAGCCGCCGGCGCCTGTGACGAGTATCTTCATAGGCGGGCTATCGGCGCTTGGCCGCTTTCCAGCGTTCGAGGTCGGCATCGACCATCATTGTGACCAGGCCTTTGAAATCGACCTCGGGCTCCCAGCCCAGCACCGTCTTGGCCTTGGTGCAGTCGCCGATGAGCTGGTCCACCTCGGCCGGGCGCATGAAGCGGGGATCCTGGACGACGAAGTCCTTCCAGTCGAGGCCGACATGCCCGAAGGCGAGTTCGCAGAACTCGCGGACGCTATGGGTCTCGCCGGTGGAGATGACGAAATCGTCGGGCTCGTCGCGCTGGAGCATCAGCCACATCGCCTTGACGTAGTCGCCGGCGAAGCCCCAGTCGCGCTCGGAGTCGATGTTGCCGAGGCGCAGGTCCTTGGCGAGGCCCAGCTTGATCTGGGCGACGCCGTCTGTGATCTTGCGGGTCACGAATTCCTTCCCGCGGCGGGGGCTCTCGTGGTTGAACAGAATCCCGGAAACGCCGAAGAGGTTGTAGCTCTCGCGGTAGTTCACGGTGATGTAGTGGCCGTAGACCTTGGATACCGCGTAGGGGCTGCGGGGGTAGAACGGGGTCAGCTCGGTCTGGGGCACTTCGCGCACCTTGCCGTACATCTCGCTGCTGGAGGCCTGGTAGAATTTGGCCTTGGGGGTGACGAGGCGGACGGCTTCGAGAAGGCGGGTGACGCCCATCGCGGTGAACTCACCGGTGAGCACCGGCTGGGTCCAGGAGGTGGGCACGAACGACATCGCGGCGAGGTTGTAGATCTCCTCGGGCTGGATATCTTCGAGCGTCTTGATCAGGGAAAGCTGGTCGAGCAGGTCGGCCTGGACGAGGTGGATCTTGTCGGTAAGGTGGTCGATGCGCTCGAAATTCTCGGTGCTGGCGCGGCGCACCATGCCATAGACCTCGTAGCCTTTTTCGAGGAGGAACTCGGCGAGGTAGGATCCGTCCTGTCCGGTGATGCCGGTGATCAATGCCTTCATGTGGGCTCCTTTGCGTTCGTATCTTCGGTTGAATCGGGGGCCGGGGTGTCCCAGGCCTGCTTTAGAAACTCGTGCGCCGCGACCAGGTCCTCGACCGGGGTGCGGGTGCTGGGTTCGATAACCCGGTGAATGGGGAGAGTGCCATACGCCTTGAGGCGCGAAAAGTCAACCTGTCCTCGCGGAGGCATGACGTGGTCGGTGAGAGGGGGGGCGACATCGTGGATATGCATGCCGGCCAGGTGGGGGGCCAGCCGCTCCAGCCAGCGCTCCTGGTTGATGAGCCCGAGATTCTGGCGGATCCGGCCATGGCCCACGTCGTGCCAGTAGCGGATGGGGTGCCCGGCGAAGTGGGCGAGCAGATCGACCATCTCCACCTCGGTTGGAAAGGCCTCCCAGGTGGGCAGGTTTTCGAGCGCTAGCACGATGCCGTGG
>CBFGVE010000482.1:0-2385 GCA_965651915.1 uncultured bacterium | reverse complement strand
TGTCTACATCTCCACCCTGCATTCCTTCCACGCCGAGTGGAGCATCCGCGCCGCCGGGGCGGGCAAGCACGTGCTTTGCGAAAAGCCGCTGGCGATGAGCCGGGCCGAAGGGGAGGCGGTGGTCGCCGCTGCCCGCGAGGCCGGGGTGCTGCTCATGGAGGCCTTCATGTACCGCTGCCATCCCCAGACCGCGCGGTTGGCCGAGCTGATCCGCGATGGCGCGCTAGGCGAGGTGCGCCTGGTGCAGGCGGCCTTCGGGTTCCGCAGCGACTACCACCCCGAATCGCGGCTATGGTCGCGCGAGCTGGGCGGTGGGGGCATCCGCGATGTGGGCTGCTATCCGGTGTCCATGGCCCGGCTGGTCGCCGGCGCGGCCAGCGGCAGGCCCTTCGCGGACCCGGTCGGGCTGCGCGGCACCGGGGTCCGCCATCCCGAAAGCGGCACGGACATGGTGGCCGCCGCCACCCTGCGCTTTTCCTCGGGGCTGCTCGCCCAGGTGTCGTGCAGCGTCGCGGTGGCCCAGGACAACGTGGTGCGGATCTATGGGGATACTGGCTGGATGCTGGTGCCCTCGCCCTGGGTGGTGAACCGCGACGGGGGAACCTCGGAGCTGCACCTGCACCGCGGTGGACGGGTTGAGATCGAAAAGATCGAGGCCGGACCCCTCTACGCGCTGGAGGCCGACGCCTTCGCCGGAGCGGTGCGCGCTGGTCGGCACGAGGTGGAGTTCATGACCCCCGAAGACAGCCTGGGCAATCTGGCCACGCTCGACCAGTGGCTGGCCGACCTCGACGAGAAGGCCCGCCCACTCCTGCTCCTGCCCCCTGATCCTCCCCCATGGTCTCTGCGTTCGTAGGGGCGCCGTGAGGCGCTACGGGCTGCCGAAGCCGAAGTAGCGCTCGGCGTTGTCGTGGCATACGTCGCGCACCAGCCGAGTCAGCATCTCGCCGTCGTCGGGGATCAGTCCGCGCTCCACGTCATCGCCGATCAGGTTGCAGAACAGGCGGCGGAAATACTCGTGGCGCGGATAGGAGAGCAGCGAGCGCGAATCGGTGAGCATGCCCACGAAGCGCGAGAGCAGGCCGAGGCTGGAAAGCGCGTTGAGCTGCCAGGTCATGCCTTCGAGCTGGTCGAGGAACCACCATCCCGACCCCCACTGGATCTTCCCGGGCAGGCTGCCGTCCTGGAAGTTGCCAATCATCGTGGCCATCAGGTAGTTGTCGGCCGGATTCAGGTTGTAGAGGATGGTCTTGGGCAGGATTCCGTCGCTGTCGAGCCGGTCGAGGTACTGCGCGAGCGCGGCTGCCTGGGGCTCGTCGCCGATGGAGTCGAAGCCGGCATCGGCTCCGAGCAGTTCCCGCATGCGCCGGTTGTTGTTGCGCTGGGCGCCGAGGTGGAGCTGCTTGGTCCAGCCTTTTTCGGCGTCGAGCCGGGCGCTCTGGACCATGACGAAGGTGGCGAAGGCTTCCGCCTCCTCGGGGGTGACCTCGGCACCGCGCCGGGCCTTGTCGTAGACTGCCGCGACGGCGTCGTCGCTGGCGAAGCGGGCAAAGGCGCGGGAGAGGCCGTGGTCGGAGAGGCGCCCGCCCATCGCGTGGAAGAAGTCGTGGCGCCGGCCCAGCGCCTCGACCAGTCCGCCGAGCGTCGCGACATCGGTGTCGGCTGCCGCGCCCAGCCGCTCGACGTAGGCGTTGAAGAAGGCGGTCTCGCGGATGCGCAGGAGGGCGTCGGGCCGGAACGTCGGATACATCCGGGTGGGGTGGCCCGACTCGGCGAAGCGCTGGTGGTGGGCGAGGTCGTCGGCGGGGTCGTCGGTGGTGCAGACCACCTCGACCTTGAACTGGCGCAGGATGCCCTGGGCCGAGAAGCCGGGATCCTGGAGGCGCGCGTTGGCCTGCTCCCACACCGCCGGCGCGCTGCGCTCGTCTAGCAGGGTGTTTATGCCGAAGTAGCGGGCCAGTTCGAGGTGGCTCCAGTGGTAGAGCGGATTGCGGAGGGTGTAGGGGACAGTCGCGGCCCAGGCGAGAAACTTCTCGTAGGGCGTGGCGTCGCCGGTGCACAGGCGCTCGGGCACGCCGTTGGAACGCATTGCCCGCCACTTGTAGTGGTCGCCCTCGAGCCAGATCGCGTGCAGGTTGGGGAAGCGCCGGTCCTCGGCCGCATCCTGCGGGGGGAGGTGGCAGTGGTAGTCGATGATCGGCAAGTCGCGGGCAACGCCGTGGTAGAGCTGCCGGGCCGTGTCGGACTGAAGCAGAAAGTCGTCGTGGATAAAGGGCATGAACGCCTCCTCAAAGGATTGAGATAAGACAACAATACTGGTTTTCCCCCCGTTGTAAAGCCCCTTCGGCTTGCGGCGTTCGACACGGGTGAAACCGTCCGGAGGCT
>CBFGVE010000481.1:0-2389 GCA_965651915.1 uncultured bacterium | reverse complement strand
GCCTGCTGCGGCTTGCCACCCCGGCCACTTTGGACGTGCTGGCACTGCGGCTCGGCCAGGCGGTCGGCGCACCGTGTGTGCAGGTCGCTCCAGCCCGGGGTGTACACCCCAAGCGAACGCCGCTTGGAAGCCTGGCCTGCTGTCCCGGCGCAGGCGCCTCCATCCTGGTGAACGCACCCGCCGAAGTCCTGCTGACCGGAGAAATGAAGCACCACGACCTGCTGGCCTGCACCGAGGCCGGGAAGAGCGTACTCCTTTGCGGACACGCAGCTTCCGAACGCCCCTACCTTGCCATCTACGCTCGCCGCATCCGGAGCGTGCTCCGGGGACGCGCCGAAGTCCGCCTAGCCGCCCAGGACCGGGGCCCCCTCCTCGACTAGTGTCCATGCCCGTTCATCTGCGGTTGAAATTCTCCTTTCTCCTTCCTCCCCCCTGACCTCCGGACGGGGCGCCTGCGGGGGAATATGGGGCTTGCCGCCCAAGTCCCAGACGAGTATATTCTCCGCATGAACATGATCAGCGAGCAGAAGCTCCTTGAGCGAATATTGATCGATCCCCGCATTTTCGGCGGCAAGCCCATTATCCGCGGCCGACGCATCGCGGTCGAGCATGTGCTGGGGATGATGGCAGCGGGGGATTCCGTCGAAACCATACTCGAGGGCTACCCGTGGATGGAGCCCGACGATATCCGCGCTTGTATCGCCTATGCCCACCGCCTGGTCGAGCATGAGCGGGTCGAACCGCTCATGCTGGAATCCATTGCGTGAAAATTCTGCTAGACTCCTGCGTGTGGGGCGGTGCGCTGGACGATCTGCGGGATGCGGGCCACGACGTGGGGTGGTCGGGCGAGTGGGAAAGTGATCCCGGAGATGAAGAGATCCTCGCCAGAGCACGCGAGGAGTCCCGAGTTCTGATCACCCTGGACAAAGATTTCGGAGAGCTGGCCATCGTCCGAAATGTGCCCCACTGTGGAATAATCCGCCTCGTCGGCGTTTCCGCGAAGCAACAGGCCGCAGTCACCCTGAACATCATATCCAAGTATGTCTCAGAACTTTCCTCGGGTGCCATCGTGACGGTTTCCGACCAGCGAGTGCGCATCCGATCTGGAAGATCCTAGCCCTACCTGATTCCAAGCCTTGGAACATTATCGGGGGCCTTTGTCCGAGGCTTGGAACATAGTGAAGTTTCCTTCGAGCAAAGCTCCCGACTGCCGGGACGCAGCGGAGACCACCGAAGGTCAAGCCCCCCCCAGTTACCAAACAAATATAAACCGGGCGCAGCGCCTCTCCTCGGAACGGCGGGCTAATCCCGGTACACCTCGTCATGGGATCCGACGTCGAGGAGAATCAGCTCGCCCTGCATTTTTCTGAGCACGAGGACTATCCGGTAGGAATAGGTCAGGCTGACCGCGTGCTTGTCCCGGTGCCGCCCCTTCAGCCGATGCAGGCGCAAGCGGGGCGCTTGGGGGTCGGTCTCCAGTTGCCCGAGGACGTCCTCGAAGAGACCCGTCAACTCAGGATGACGGCGGAGAAATTTCCTCGCGGTCCGCGCAAAAGTGTCGGTCCAGACCAGGATGTACCGGGGCAGCGGAGCCTCAGCCATTGCCCAGAAGCTCCCGCATCAGCTCCCGGGAGGAGCCCCGCCGCACAAGACCCTGCTCGAGGTCCATCTCCGACGCCGCCAGCCGCGCCTCCGCCAAATCGGTCATCATTTCCTGATAGGCGGCTTCGGACAGCACGACATAGGCGGCCCGATTATTCCGCACCACATGCACTGGCCCTTCTTCCAGCAGCCCATCCACGGCGGAAAGACCTCTCCGCTTGATTTCCTGCACGGGAACCGTACTCATATTAATACCCTTTCTAGGACTTGTTTATGGTGCAACTTCCCACTGGGAGAAGGGCTTGTCAACTTCCATTCCTAATTCGCGCGGGGACGTGGAGGGGATGATTTGCGCAGCCCGGTGCATTTAGGCAATCCCGCGTGGACCGGGGACCCATAAATAGTTTTCAGTTTCTCAATTATGACCTGAATGGGTTGATTATCGGCGAGTTGCCGCGTAGAGTTGGGACAAAGGCCGTGAGCTGACGGCCCGAGGTGCACCAAGGTTTCCCCCATGCGGCTTATGCGAAAGCTCCATCCTGGTTTGGCCGCGGCGGCGGTTTTCCTAGTGCTTTCCTCAAACACCCACGCCCAGGCCACCCCCCGTATGTTTGGCGAGGGGCACCCCTTTGCGAAGCGCGACCTCCCCCCGGGCCGCCTCACCGAGCGGCTCGACCAGCTCCCCGAACCAGCCCAGCACCGGGCGCTCGCCTGGCTCCACCGGTTCAGCTTCCCCGCCGAGGACGTCCACTCCATGGACATCGACGCCGAAGGTGGCGTGTTCTAC
>CBFGVE010000480.1:0-2394 GCA_965651915.1 uncultured bacterium | reverse complement strand
CCGGGGGCTCGGCGCCCGGTCCGAACTTAAAGACCTGCGTGGCGTCCGGGGCGAACTCCTCTACGTCGAGGCCCCCGAGGTAGACCTCAGCCGCCCGGTCCGCCTCATGCATCCCCGCTACCCCATCTATATCGTTCCCCGCGCCGACCACCGCTACCTCATCGGCGCGACGACGATCGAAAGCGACGACCTGGGCCCGGCCACCGTGCGCTCGGTGCTGGAACTGCTGTCCGCCGCCTACACCGTCCACACCGGATTCGCTGAAGCCCGGCTGGTCGAGACCGTGGCGCACTGCCGCCCCGCCTTTCCCAACAACAAGCCGCGCATCGTGCACGGTGATGGGCTTCTCCGCATCAACGGCCTCTACCGCCACGGCTTCCTCATCGCGCCATCGCTGGTGCAGTTTGCCTGCCAATATCTCGAAGAAGGCACCATTCATCCCGATGCCGCCGCCATCGCCCACACTGCGGAGGCAGTGGCCGCATGAAACTGCTCGTCAACGGCGATTCGCGGGATTTCGCCGAGGGAGCCACGGTCGCGGCCCTCATGGATACGCTCGGTATCGATCCCTCCTTCATCGCGGTATCGGTAAACCAAACCTTTGTCCCCCGCTCTACCTACACCACCCGCGCCCTACACGAGGGCGACGAAATCGAGATCCTATCCCCCCGTCAAGGAGGCTGACCGTGCTAACCCTCGGTGACCAATCATTCGGCAGCCGTGTTCTCATCGGCTCCTCGCTCTATCCCTCCCCCGAAATCATGTGCGAGGCGATCCAGGCCTCCCGCGCCGAGATCGTGACCGTATCGCTGAGGCGCCAGAACCCCAACAGCGATGCCGGACGCCACTTCTGGGATCTCATCCGCAGCCTCGGCCTGCGCATCCTCCCCAACACGGCGGGCTGCCGCAGCGCGAAGGAGGCAATCACCATAGCGCAGATGGCGCGCGAGCTGTTCGGCACGCACTGGATCAAGCTGGAAGTGATCGGCGACGACTACACCCTCCAGCCCGACACCCTGGAGCTGGTGAAGGCCGCCCAGACGCTTGCCGCCGACGGCTTCGAAATCCTCCCCTACACCACCGAGGATCTCGTCATCGCCCAGCGGCTCGTCGATGCCGGCTGCCGGGTGCTCATGCCGTGGGCGGCGCCCATCGGATCCGGCCAGGGCCCGCTCAATCCTCTTGCCCTCCGCACCCTGCGGGAGCGCATGCCCGGCATCCCGCTCATCTGCGACGCCGGGCTGGGACGGCCCTCCCACGCGGCGACCGTGATGGAAATGGGTTTCGACGGCATTCTGATCAATAGCGCCGTCGCGCTGGCCGACGACCCGGTGAAGATGGCGCGCGCCTTTGCCGACGCGGTGGACGCCGGGCGCCTCGCCTACGAGGCGGGCCCCATGAGCCCCCGCGAGATGGCCTCGCCCAGCACCCCAGTGATGGGCACACCCTTCTGGCACCAGGAGCAGGCGCTGGCATGAGGCAGCCTGCCGCGCGCACCTGCTACCCCAAGGCGATAGCGGCACAGCGCCCCATCGTTTGGAGCATCGCTGGTTCGGACTGCAGCGGGGGGGCTGGCACCCAGGCCGACGTGAAAACCCTCCACGACCTCGGCGCTCACGCCTGTACCGTCGTGGCAGCGCTCACCGCCCAGCACAGCCAGGCCGTGCTCGCAGTGGAGCAGGTTTCCCCAGAAATGTTCACGGCCCAGCTCGAAGCCCTAGAAGGCGATCTACCTCCGTCCGTAGTCAAGATCGGCATGCTGGGAGCGCCCGCCACGTGGCCCACGCTCGTAGCCAGCCTAAAGCGCACCGATGCCTTCACGATATGGGACCCGGTGATGCGGGCTTCGACCGGCGGCGCCCTTCTCGACACCGGCAGCATCGAGAAGCTCCGACGCGAACTGCTCCCCCATACCGGCCTGGTCACCCCCAACCTGCACGAGGCCCGGCTGCTCTCGGGCCTCCCCATCGCCGATGCCAAGGAATTTCCCGGCGCGGCAGATGCGCTGCGGGCCTTGGGCTGCCCGCATGTCTACATCAAAGGCGGACATCTCGAAGGCATGCCCGCCCTCGACTACTACGCCGGACCCGACCGCCGATTCTGGCTCTCCTCTCCTCGCATCGCCACGCCCCACGGACATGGGACCGGCTGCACCCTCGCCTCCGCCATCGCCGCCCTCGTCGCGCGAGGCTTCGACCTGCCCGACGCCCTCGTGCTGGGCAAGGCCTACCTGAACAAGTCGCTTGGCGCGGGATATTCCGTTGGCGCCGGGGCGGGGCCGGTCGCGCAGTGCGGCTGGCCCGACACCCCCGAGCTGCTGCCCCTGCTCCATGACGAACTGGATGACGTACCTTCTGCGCCCACCTCTCCCCGGGCCGAAGGTTCGGCCGTCTC
>CBFGVE010000479.1:0-2400 GCA_965651915.1 uncultured bacterium | reverse complement strand
GGCAGGCATCGAAAACACGCGGAGGGAGGAGCTGTTCTCCCGCCTGTCCGACGCCTATGCCGAGCTTCTGCGCGAGCACCTCCGCGACATCAGCCGCGATCTTCAGAGCATCTCGCGTCTTTTCTCGGCCAACGACAAGGTCGATGACAGGGAGTTCGCTAGTTTTTCCGGGCCCGCCGTAGAGTATTCCGTCTTGGAAGCCGTGTTCTGGGCTCCTCGTGTTCCCGCCGAAAGTCGCGACGACTACGAGCGCACCACCGGCCAATCGATCTGGGATCTTTCCGAGACCGGAGACCGGGTGACCGCGCCCACCCGCGAAATCCACTACCCTATCCTCTTCCTTCCCGCGCTCCCCCACCTGGAACGATACCGAGCATTAGATCTCGCTTCGCATCCCGATTGGCAAAAGGCGATCCAAAAAAGCCTTTCGTCCGAGGCCATCGCTGGCACAACGCCCCAGCACCTACTCAAGCAGGACGGCAGCCATTCGATACTCCTTTTCGCAGAGGCCAAAACTTCCGAGCGAATCCTGAGCGGACCCAGCCAGCAGGGAGTCGTGGTCGCCATACTCCCATTGGCCGATCTTCTTGGCCGCGTGTTCTCCACGCGCCGGCTTCCAGAAGAAAATCTGCTCTCCATGGGCCTGGTGGGAGAGCATGTCGACAGCAACGGCTCAACGATCTCAGTGTCCTTCGCCGCGCACGCCCCCAACCGTCCGCCCCAGCCATTCATTGCCCCATCCCACCCGGAAACCATGAGGTTTCGAAGGCTCGTTCCCTTCTTCAGCTTCGGCCAAAGTTTCGCTCTGGACCTCTCGCCATCGGATCAGTTCCGGTCTATATATCCTCCCCGCCTCAGCCTCTACACCGGCACTGCAGGAGCCCTCCTCTCCATGCTTCTCGGCCTTCTCGCCGAAGCCGCCCGGCGACGGAACCGCCGCCTGGAAATGATTGCCGAGGAAAGCACGGCCAGTCGCGAGGAAAGCGAAGCTCGATATCAGCAGCTCTTCGACTCCATGAATCTTGGTTTCGCGCTGCATGAAATCATCTGCGACCAGAAAGGCAAGCCCATCGACTACCGCTTTCTAGAAATCAATCCGGCATTCGAAATCCTGACCGGCATTTCAGCGCAGAATGCGATAGGCAAAACGGTGAGGCAAATGATCCCGAACATTGAGGAAAAATGGATCGAGCGGTATGGCCGGGTGGCGCTTACCGGGGAGTGGCAACAGTTCGAGGAGTACAGCCAGAACTTGAATCGCAACTTCGAGGTCACCGCCTACCGCCCCAAGCCCCTTCAGTTTGCGACGATGGTTTCCGACGTGACCGCGCGCAGGAGACTCGCGGAGAAGCTTGCCCACCGCACCGAACTTCAGCGGCTGCTGGTCGCCATGGCGACCCGCTTTATTAATCTACCCGTCGCCGAAAGCAACAAAGCTATTCTGGAGGCGTTGGAGGAAGTGGGCCGCTTCGCGTCGGAAGACCGGGCCTACCTGTTCCTATACGACTTCAAGCGCATGACAATGAAAAACACCCATGAGTGGTGCGCTCCCGGGGTCCACCCGGAAATTGACAATCTGCAAAGCGTCCCCATAAACGAACACCAGGATTGGGTCCGCCGCCATCTTAACGGCGAAATTATCCACATCCCGAGAGTATCCGCCCTGCCAGGCGACTCAAATATCCGAATACTGCTCGAGGCACAGTCGGTCAAAAGCCTCATCTGCATACCGCTTCGCTCGGGAGCCGAGTGCCTCGGCTTTGTCGGATTCGATGCAATTCGCAAGGAGCGCGTGTGGGCCGACGACGAAGTCGCTCTGCTGCAAATGCTCGCCCAGCTTTTCGTGAACCTCCTGCTTCGGCAACGCGCCGAGGAGGACCGCCTGCGTATGGAAGAGCAGCTACTGCAAACGCAGAAGCTCGAAAGTCTCGGCGTCCTAGCAGGTGGAATTGCCCACGACTTCAACAATATTCTCATGGCGATTCTGGGAAATGCCGACATGGCCGCAACCGAAATTCCCGACTATTCGCATGCCCATGAGAGCCTCAAGGGTATTTCTCTATCGGCCCGGCGGGCGGCCGATCTATGCCGCCAGTTGCTGGCCTACGCCGGTAAAGGCAAACTCATGATCGAGGCCATCTCTCTTAACAGCCTGATCGCCGAATCGCGACCGCTGCTCAATGCATCGATAGCCAAGAACGCCCACCTGGAGGTGAACCTCAGCGACAGCCTCCCTCCCATAATGGCCGACCGCACCCAGATCCAGCAAGTATTGCTAAACCTTGTCATCAACGCGTCTGAGGCCCTTGAAGGCCGAGAAGGAAGCATTACAGTGGCAACTCGAACCCTGACGGAGGAGGAATGCACCGCCCTATTCCCTGGACAGGCAATCCCCCCAGA
>CBFGVE010000478.1:0-2407 GCA_965651915.1 uncultured bacterium | reverse complement strand
CTCCGACACCGAGGCCTGCGGATCGTGAATGTAGGCAAAGCGCTTGAATCCTCGCTCCACGAAATGGGCGGCGGCAAGGTCGCCGATGCTCTGTTCGTCGAGAAAGGCATGCACGGAATCCGGCGGCACCCAAGAATGGCCTCCGCCGTAAACCACCACCAGGCCGCCACGCAATGACGCCTCCTTCGCTGCGATTCGTCCGAAACAGCAGGGGACAATGTATCCGTCGGCTTCGGGATCCAGCAGATCCTGGGATAGTGTCCCGTAGGGACGTACCGAAAGCGTCCACCCCGCCGAATCACGGGCGGCGGTGGCCAAGGCTTCCAGCATCTGCCGCTGGCAGCCAAATTGTAGCGGGCTGAGAAGTTGGATTCGCTTTCGAGGCATTGCAACCGCCGTTTAAAAAATGCACGTAGAATTTCTGAAAATTTTACTATCCAGTATTGGCCGCAGGGGGTAAAGCTGAAAGAATAGTCGCAACCATCCGCCCCCCTACTCAACTGGAGATCTGCTGATGAAAACCCGCCTTCTTCTCGCGACCTTCTTCCTGCTGTCAGCATCACTCAGCCGCGCCGAACTCCTTTTTTACGAAGGTTTCGACTACACGCCCGGCGAAGCCCGGCTTGGCCAGGTCAAGGAAGGGCCTAAGGGTGGACAGGGATGGACGAGTCCATGGGTGAATTTCGTGAATTCCGGCTTCCTCGCCTACCGGGTGTCACGTGTCGAGAGCGCGCAGCCAAACCCAGGTTTTCCTTTTGCCCGTTCGGGGGGATTCCTCAAATCGGAATTTTTTGAGAAAAACCATTGGCAGCACGCTTTTAGGGAAATGAAGCCTGCCTTGCAGTTCGACCAGGACAGAACGTACTACATTAGCCTGCTCGTCGTATCCACGTCACATGCCGCAGGGGATGCCTCGGTATACCTCGCGTCGGAGCGGAAAACGGGTCCGGTAGACTCCACGAACTTTCTCCGCTTCGGCCTGGGGTCGGCCCAGGCCTTTGGCAAAGCAAAAGGTCGCTACGCGGTACGCACCCAGGGTGACGATGGCCTAAAGCTGCTAAGCCCTCACAACTTCACCTGGGAGGAGGGAGAAGCACAGTTGATCGTCCTTAAGATCGTCGCCTCGGCTACCGAGCCCGACACAATCGCTTTCACCGCATTCAACCAGCGCCGAGCCCTTCCCACCCAGGAACCCAGCAAATGGGACCTCGAAGGTAAAACCCACCTCGATAATTCAGCAAGATGGATCCGTCTGTCGTCCGCTGGCGCTCCAGGAAACCCCTTCCATGTGGTATTTGACGAGGTACGTATTGGAACGACATGGGAGTCCGTAACACCGCGACGCTAGCATCCCGTCCGGCCCCTTGCTTCGCGAACATCCAACGTTCACAACAATTCGGCAGCTCGCCCCTACCCCGACTAGGCGATAACCCGAGAACCCGTTAGGGGATTGGCCCGATTGCCGCGTGCAGAGCTCTTGGGCCATGCTAGGGGGCAGAATCCCTTCAAAGCGAAGGCTTCCGAGGGTGGAGCCGCGCGAGGGATTGGGAGCTTCCGGTGAACGAATCGCAGACGCCTACTACAAAACGCCGTATCCTTGTTGTCGACGACCACGACGCCGTTCGCCATTCCCTGCGCTTCTATCTGGAACGCATGGGCGACTTTGAGGTGTGTGGCGAGGCCGCCGATGGGGAGTCAGCCCTCTCGCTGCTCAGCTCCAGCCAGCCCGACCTGGTATTGCTGGATCTATCGCTCGGCCGGGGGGATGGTCTCAGCATCACCCACAGCATGCGGGCGGTTTCGCCCAGCGTGCCCATTCTCATCCTCTCCATCCATAGCGAGCACCTATTCGCCGAGCGGGCACTGCGGGCGGGCGCCAATGGGTACATAACCAAGGAAGAGCTGGCCGACCACCTGCTATCTGCCATTGACCAGATTTTCGCTGGAAGGCTCTACGTGAGCGAATCGGTACGGAACAGGATTCTCCAGCAAGTGCGAGGTTCGACTAGGGAGAAACCGCGTCCAGTCGAGCAGCTTAGCGACCGGGAACTGGAAATCTTCAACCTCCTCGGCCAGCGGAAAACGCCACAGCAGATCGCCCAGACGCTCAATCTGAGCATCAAGACGGTGGATACTCATCGGGCACACATCAAAAAGAAAATGGGCATGGCCAGCAACCAAGCCCTGCTGTCCGAAGCCAGCCGCTGGCTGCGCCAAGCCCAAGCGGTTTAAGGGGCTACGGGGTGCCTGCTCTATTTGGGTTAGCTAACCGGATTAGTTTGCTTCGCAAGCCGAATGCGTAGGAGCCGGTCTCCCAGTCGGCGAGGCGGTCGCCGATGCCGAGGGTGTAGAGGCCGCGCAAGAATTTTTCTGTAAAATACGATTTGGCTAAGTTGTCGGCGGGTTT
>CBFGVE010000477.1:0-2408 GCA_965651915.1 uncultured bacterium | reverse complement strand
GCTGCTGGCCGAAGCGGACCTCATCCGCGACGCCGACAAGCCGGTCGTTATCCTGGGGGATGGCGAACTGAGCAAGAAGCTATCGGTAAGCGCCCATCGCTTCACCAAGCAAGCGGCTGAGAAAATCGCTGAACATCCGAGCCTTGCACAGGCGCTGGAGCGAGTAGTAGATGCCCGCGAACATGCCGTTGCCCACGAAGGCGAAGATCACCGCGTTGGTATGCAGCGGGCGAATGCGCCCGTAGGTGATGAACTTGATATCGAGGTTGGCATCGGGCCAGAAAAGCTGCACGGCGGCCAGCAGGCCCACCAGCATGCCCACCAGGCCCCAGATCGCGGTGGCGACGGAAAAATCGCGGACCGTTCGGTTGTCGTAGTGGAAGGTGTCTGTGTTCATAGCGGATTTAGGGGGTATCGGGTGGGAGGTTGGGGTTGGAAGCGCGAGAAGAAAGAGGAGCAGAAGCGGGCGTGGGAGTGGGAGTGGGATCCTCGGTGGCAGCCCGCATGCCGGGAGTCACGGTATCTTCGAACTGTCCGCTGCGCACCGCCCAAATGAAAGCGGCGAGAAAGCCAGTGGCTAGCAGCAAGCTGATGACAAGCAGGCCGAAGATGATGTTCATGGCAGCACTCCCGTGCGGAACGCGTGGCGGCGGGCCGCCCAGACCGAGAATCCCACGACCGTGACCGAGCTGATCGGCATGAGAATCGCGCAGACCACCGGAGCAAGCATGCCGCTGGCGGCGAAGCTTACACCCACGACATTGTAGGCAAAGGAAAGGGCAAATCCGGTGAATACTATGCGGCGGGCTGCGCGGCAGTAGTCGAGGACACTGCCGATGCGGGGTAGCAGCTCGGCATCGAGAATGGCGTCGCTGGCTGGACTGAAGGCGCTCACGTCCTCGGCCACCGCAACCCCCACATCGCTCTGCTTCAGCGCCCCCGCGTCGTTGAGTCCGTCGCCCACCATCAGCACGGTGCGCCCTTCCTGCTGGCGGCGGCGAATGTAGTCGAGCTTGGCCAGTGGGCTCTGGCCGAACTGCAGATCGGCCCGCCCCCCGAACCAACGGTCTAGCCGGCTCCGCTCGCGGTCGTTGTCGCCCGAAAGGACTGCGGTGTTGTAGTGCCCGGCCAGCCGACCCAGCACCCGGGCCATGTCGGGACGATAGGCGTGGCCGAGCATGAACACCCCTCGGTAGCGTCCATTGATCGAGAGATACACCGCCGCGCCATCCGGCGCCGGCATGGCGGGGGCTTCCGCCCAGATCGCGGAGCCCAGCCGGATTTCGGCATCGCCCACCTGGCCTTCCACGCCAAGGCCTGGCGACTCGACGAACTGCCGGATTGCAGGCGCCTCGGATTCGGCCCGCCCCGCGAGACGGCGGCAGTGGGGATGGGTAGACTGGCGGGCCAGGGCGCGAACCGCCCGCCATTCGGCTTCCGAAAGCGCATCGCCCTCGAACTGTACATCGGCCGCAGCGGCGTTGGTGAGCGTGCCGGTTTTGTCGAACACCACGGTATCCACCGATGCGAGCCGCTCGATCACCTCGTCGTTCTTCAGGTAGCAGCCGGCGCGACCGAGAAACCGCATCACCGAACCCAGCGAAAACGGCACGGCCAGCGCGAGCGCGCATGGACAAGCCACAATAAGCACAGCGATGAAGGCCCGCAATGCCACGGCCGGCATCCCCGAGACCAGCCAGTAGGCGGAAGCGGCGAGCGCCACACCCAGCACCATAAAGGTGAAACGCCGCCCCATGCGGTCGCTGATCCGCCGCAGCCCCGCCACGCGGGGCTTCTGGAACACCTCGTGGTTCCATAGCGACGTGAGATAGCTTTGCGATACTTTTTTAACCGTCTCCAGCTCGATGGAGGCGCCCACCTGCCGACCACCGGCATAGATATAGTCGCCTGCTGCCTTGGGAACCGGGTCGGACTCCCCGGTGACGAAGCTGTAATCGATGAGCGCCTCGCCCGCCATTAGCACCGAATCGGCGGGAATCAGCTCGCCGGCGCGCACCTCGATGCGGTCGCCGATATCCAGCCGGGTAATCGGCACCAGCTCCTCGACCCCGCCCACGAGGCGGCGGATGGATAGGGGGAAATAGGAGCGGTAGTCGCGTTCGAATGAAAGCGCGTCATAGGTCTTCTGCTGGAAGATCCGGCCAATCAGAAGGAAGAAGACAAGACCTGTAAATGAATCCAGATAACCGGGACCCTCCCCGCTCGCCACTTCGTACAGACTCTGGCCAAACAGCGCCGCAATACCGAGGGCGATAGGGAAATCAAGGGTGAGCATGCGCTGGCGAAGTCCAGCCCACGCCGCCTTCCAGAAGCCCGAAGCGCTGTAGAACAGCACCGGGAGCGCCAGCACCACGCTCACCCAGCCAAAGAAATGGCGGATGGCCGAA
>CBFGVE010000476.1:0-2417 GCA_965651915.1 uncultured bacterium | reverse complement strand
GTGCAGAATATTATGATTCCGATCGTATAGGCTTGCAAGGGGGGAGAGGCGGGCTATTCTCCCTTCCAACACGGAGAAAAGATGCAGATATTGCCGGAGCTTTTCAAACGAAATCGCGACTGGGCCCATCGGGTCAGGGAATCCGACCCCGAATTCTTCCAGCGCCTTTCACTTCAGCAGACCCCCCGCTACATGTGGATCGGGTGCGCGGACAGCCGGGTGCCAGCCGACCGGATCGCCGGCCTGCAGCCAGGCGAAGTCTTCGTTCACCGCAACGTGGCCAACGTAGTCATCCATACCGATTTGAACTGCCTGTCGGTTCTCCAGTACGCGGTTGAGGTGCTGAAAGTCGACCACGTTATCGTGTGCGGACACTACGGCTGCGGCGGAATTGCGGCGGCGATGCAGAACGTAAAGCTGGGCCTGATCGACAACTGGCTCCGCCACGTCCGGGATGTGCAGCAGAAGCATGCCGCGCAGCTCGCCCAGATCGGGGACCCCGCGCTGAGGCTGATGCGGCTTTGCGAGTTGAACGTCATCGAGCAGGTGGTCAACGTATGCCAGACCACCATCATCCAGGACGCCTGGGACCGGGGCCAGGCCATTTCGATTCACGGTTGGGTCTACGCCCTTCAGGACGGGCTTCTCCGCAACCTCCACATGGGGGTCGAGGGCATGGAAGAGCTGGCTACGGCCTATGAGCAGGCCTCCCAGCTTCCTGATAAATATGCGGAAGGAAATGCGTAACCGCGCAGAGATATGCCGAACCCACTATCCATAAAATCCGTCTCCGCCGCGCGGCTGGGCAACCCTATGGTTGGCCTAGGTTCCACCCTCGCCACCGGCATGGCGGTCTTCGCTCTCCTCGGCGTCTATATAGGAAAGAAAACCGGACACGTCGCCCTCGGCTCGGTGCTTGGGGTATTTCTCGGGCTATTTTTCTGCGGCTATGAGGTATGGAAGCTCGTGCGCAAGAACCGCCGCGATGCCGGCCCAACTGGAGACCAGGACCATGGCTAAAGCGGTTCCGCTACTGCTGCTGGGGCTTCTGGCCGGCCTGGCTCTCTCCCTGGCGCTCAATGCGCTGGCATTCGGTGCGGCCCACTACGGGGAGGCGCTTGCCGCCCTCGGGGTGACCGCGACACACGGTTTTCTGGTCTTTTTGGTGCTCGGACACGGTTCGCGTACAAAAAAAGCAAATTTTTTATCGAGAGGGCTTGGCATCCATATAGTGCGTGTTGTACTTGTGGTCGCCTCCGTCCTGCTGGCACGCGCCTTGGGCCGGGGAGAACTGCTGCCCTTCATCCTCGCGGTGATGGTCGGATACCTCTGCGTGCTGACGGCGGAAGTCGCCAGCCTCCACTTAGGAAACAGACTTACGGATAGCAACGCCCAATGAGCGTAGAAACCACCGAAATAAGCAAGCCAACCGCGGTCATTGAGTACATTCTCAAGAAAGTCGCGGACTACGACAAGTGGAATCTCCCCTTTATTGGCTATGTGAAGCTCCCCGATTTTCTCTCCCTGCATACCCTGATGCTCCTCTTGGCCTCGGCCTTCCTGCTGCTTATCTTCGGCCGGCTCTATCGCAAGGACAGCATGGTCCCCAGGGGCTTGACCAACGCACTGGAGGTCCTGGTCATTTTCATTCGCGACGAAGTCTCGATCGCGGCGCTTGGCCGGGAAGACGGCCGCCGCATGGCCCCGATCTTCTGTTCCTTTTTCTTCTTCATTCTGCTTCTGAACCTCATGGGGCTCGTTCCCCTCTTCGCTGGCGCGACTGGCAACATTAACGTCACGGCGGGCCTGGCCCTCTGCACCCTCTGCTTCATGGTTCTGGGATCGATTCAGGCCAACGGGCTTGTAGGCTTCCTCAAAGCATTTGTTCCCCATGGAGTCCCCTTTCCCATCCTGGTTATCCTGGTGCCGATTGAATTCATGGGACTACTCATCAAAACCACCGCGCTCACCATACGACTCTTCGCCAACATGATGGCGGGCAGCATTGTGGTCTACGCGCTCATCGGGCTGGTCGTGATGTTCGGTCTCATCGCGTTGCCCGGCATCCTGTTGGCCGTTCTCATTTTTTTGTTCCGCCTAGGGACAAACCAAACCGACCACATCATAGAAACCCAGACGAAAGGACCTCAGCTATGGACGCTTCCCTCGCCCCCGCACTCGCCACCATCGGAGCTGGCATTGTCACCCTCGGAGCCGGTCTCGGCATCAGCAAGATCGGCGCAGCCGCCATGGACGGCATTGCCCGCCAGCCCGAAGCCGCCCCGAAGATCCAGACCGGTATGCTCATCGCCTCGGCGCTGATCGAAGGCGTCGCGCTGTTCTGCGCCGTGATCTGCCTGCTCGCCATTGTCCTTTAATCCCGCCTGCCCCAAGGAGCACCCTGATGGGTAGCCTTA
>CBFGVE010000475.1:0-2421 GCA_965651915.1 uncultured bacterium | reverse complement strand
CCGGCCTGGGCCTCGCGGTCGTCTACGGCATCGTCAAGGACCTCGGCGGCTTCATCGATGTGAAGTCCGAAATCGGCCGTGGCACCTGCTTCACCCTCTACTTCCCCGCTCCCGAAATCGAGCCGGAGCTGGCGCCGAAGCCCACCAGCGCCGAACGCGGCGACGAAACCATCCTTATTGTGGACGACATGCCCGAGGCCTGCGATGTCGCATCCCGCCTGCTCCGCAAACTCGGCTACACCACCCACACCGCTCTCAACCGCGGCGAGGCCCTCGCCCTGCTCGACCGGGCACCCATCGACCTGGTCCTCATGGACGTCATGCTCGGCGAGGACGACAGCGGAATCGATTTCTTCAAAGACCTGCGCCGCAACCGTCCCACGCTCCACGGCGTGTTCATGAGCGGCTACACCACCAGCCAGTGGGAATCCGAGATCACCGGCCTCGGGGCCGGCGGATTCGTGCAGAAACCCTTCACCATCGCCACCCTCGGCCAGGCCGTGCGCACCGAACTGGAGCGCAATTCCAGCGCTGCTACAACCGCGCCATGAAAGCTGTATCGACGTAGAAGTGCTCGAGGAGATACTGAAACGGCACAATTTGCTGGAAAGATGGCGATCATGGACAAGCCTCTAGTCCGCGAATCGGGCAGTGACTATGGATCAAAGTCAACCCACCGCCAAAATCTCCGAGACCTGTCCTATCCTGAAAAAGTCAGAATAGTGGTCCAGTTGCAGCGAATCGCGGCGCCTATCCTCAAAGCAAGGGGCATCGAGGTAACTCCCTGGCGCCTTTCCCACTAGAAAGACATATCCCTTGCTCGCTACCTTTAAGCGGCCTGCCAGCGGCAACGCACCCGAACCCCCGCGCCCGGCTCGCTCCGCAGCTCGAACTCCGCCCCCAACGTCCGCGCCCGCGCCCGCATGATCCGCAGGCCCATGCCGCCGTTCACCCCCGGCTGGTCCGGCAGGCCCTTCCCGTCGTCCTCGACCTCAAGCACCAGCGCGCCGGCCTCGCAACGAAGGCTGATGGCGACCCTTCGCGCCCCCGCGTGCCGCGCGGCGTTGTTCGCCGCCTCCTGCGCAATCAGGTAGAGTTGCTCGCGGGCCTTCGGTTCGGGCTCCCCGCCATAGTCGTCCACCTCGGCCCCGCATTCGACCCCGTACAGCCCCGAGATCTGCGCGGCGAGGTGACGAAGCGCCTGCCCAAGATTCTCGCCGCCAAACTCCACCGGCGCCAGCCCCCGCGCCATGCCCCGAACCTGTCCCACCGCGTCCTTCAAAACCTCGTTGAGCTTCCGGGCATGCTCCGCCTCGCCGTCGCCGCGCTCTTCCAGATGGGTGCGCAGCGAGCGGCTGAGATACACCGCGCCGGTCAGCTTCTGCCCCAGCGAGTCGTGCAGGTCGCGGCCAAGACGCTGCCGCTCGCTGCGGCTGACGTCGCCCAGCTCGCTCTCCAGCCGGATGCGCTCCTCCATCGTCTCCTCAAGCCGCTGGTTCGCATCCACAAGGTCGGCGGTGCGCCGCAGCACCTCCTGCTCGATACGCCGCGAGCGACCCGCCAGTACCGCGAGCTGGCTCCCCATCAGCAAGGTCACCAGCAGTCCCGCGATTCGGACCAGCCCCGACTTGCGGACGAACGACTCCGGCGCATAGTCCGCCGCTGCCGCGCAGACCAGCCGCCATTCGCGGTCGGCAATCCGCAGCACGCTTTCGGCCACGAAGCCCTGTGCCGCCGCATCCGCCCCCCCTTTGCCGCCATCGCGCAGGGTGACCGCGATGCCCCGCGGCGCCTCGACCGCCAGGGCCCGCTCAAGCATCTCCCCGGGCGAGAGCCGGGCCAGCGCGAAACCCACCATCGGCTGCGGCAGGGCGTAGGGCGCGGCCGGCACGTGAATCGGCGCCAGCGCGAGAAATCCCTCGCCGTCCGGGTGGGGAATCAGGGCGTAGGCGCCGGGACGCTGCATCGCGGCCAGCGCGCGCCGGGCCTCCGGCGAGGCCGACAGGTCATAGCCCACCGGCAGGCCAAAGGCCTCCTCCGGATACTGCCAGGTGAGCGGATAGTACTCCGGCCTCGCCATGGCCGGCACCGCCTCCCCATCCTCGCCCCGCTCCACGATCCACAGGCCCGGCTGCTCCGCCGACTCGATCACCATCCGAACCGGATGGGCGATGCGCTGAGCGAAGCCGAAGGCCCCCAGAATGCCGCGCTGGTACCGCATGCCCTTCTCGACAAACTCCTGGAAGTCCTCGGGGCGGATCTTCTCCGAGATGCTGTGCAGCACCAGGATGGAGTCGAGCACCTCCCAGTAGAGCCTCAGCTCGCGCTCCACCCGCTCGCGCACCTGGGCCGACTCCTCCTCGAAGCTGGCCTCCAGCGCGCGGCGCTGATCAGGCCGGTTCTCGGCGCGGAGTAGCTGAT